>JBATDL010000798.1:0-5424 GCA_049663445.1 Candidatus Competibacter sp. | reverse complement strand
CCACCGGGCGATTCGCGAGCGGCGCGACTGGAGGTCGAACTGCGCGATCCGGTCTGGGAACGCGGTTACGCCCCGATCGTCGCGGCCGTGGTGGCGCTCTCCAGCCGTTTCAACGCCTTTCAATACCTCACCATTCGTCGCTACCTGAGCCTGGTGTTCGGCGCGCTGGTGTTGCTGCTGCTGGGGATGGTGCTATGGCGCTGACCGCCGACCATGGAGTGCAGGGCTGCCAGATGCTGCTGACGCTGCTGCTGGCCCCGCTGCTCACCGGTTTTGTCCGCACGATCAAGGCGCGATTGCTGCGTCGGCGTGGTCCGACCCCGCTGCAACCCTACCGCGATCTGCTCAAGCTGTTGCGCAAGGATGTGGTGCTGGCCGACTCTGCCTCCTGGCTGTTTCGGGTGGCGCCCTATCTGATTTTCGCCGCCATCTGGGTGGCGGCGTCGCTGGTGCCGACTTTCGCCAGTGGCCTGCCGTTCAGTTGGACGGCCGATCTAATCGCTATCGTTGCCCTGCTGGGTACCGCCCGCTTTTTTCTGGCGCTGGCCGGGCTCGATGTCGGCACCAGCTTCGGCGGCATCGGCGCCAGCCGCGAGATGATGATTGCCTCGCTGGCTGAGCCGGCCATGCTGATGATGGTGTTCACTCTGTCGCTGCTGGCCGGCACCACCGAACTGTCGGCGGTCGCCCGTTTCATGCTGAATGCCGACGTCGGCCTGCGGGTGTCGCTGGCGCTGGCGCTATTGGCTTTGCTGATGGTGGCGATCGCCGAAAATGCCCGGATTCCGGTGGATAATCCGGCCACCCACCTGGAGCTGACCATGGTGCATGAGGCAATGGTGCTGGAATACTCCGGTCGCCATCTAGCGCTGATCGAACTGGCCGCTTCTTTGAAATTGTTGCTCTATCTGTCGCTGACGGCCTGCATCTTCGTGCCCTGGGGCATGGCGACCGCCGGCGCGGGTCCCGTGGATTACCTGGTGGGCGTGGCCGCGTATCTGGCCAAGCTGGCGACGGGCGGCCTGCTGCTGGCGCTGTTTGAAACCAGCATCGCCAAAATGCGGGTGTTCCGCGTCGGCGAGTTTCTGGGGGCGGCGCTGATGCTGGGTTTGCTCGGCACTCTGTTGCTGTTCGTGTCCCGGAGTCTGTGATGCACGGTCTGGCCTTCGATATCGCCCATTTTCTGGCGGGTGGCATGGTGTTGGCGAGCTTTCTGTTGCTGTATCAGGATCGCCTGTATGCCCTGATCAATGTTTTCGCCCTGCACTCGCTGGTGCTGGCGCTGGCGGTCGGCTGGCAGGCCGCCGTTCAGGGCGCGCATCACCTGTACATCACGGCGGGAATCGCGCTGGTGTTCAAGGCGATCATCATTCCGGTCGCGCTCCACCGCATCGTCCGGCGGCTCGGCATCCATCGCACGTTGGAGGCGGTGGGGGGCGTGGGTCGGGACATGCTGGCCGGCACCGGGCTGGTGGCGCTGGCGATTCTGGTGATGCTGCCGGTGACGACCGCCGCCGACGCGCTGGCGCGCGAAGATCTGGCCTTCGCCCTGGCGGTGGTATTGCTGGGGCTGCTGCTGATGGTCACCCGCCGCAACGCGGTCAGCCTGGTGATCGGCTTCATGTCGCTGGAGAACGGACTGGTGCTGGCCGCCGCCGGGGCGCGCGGCATGCCGCTGGCGGTGGAAATCAGCGTCGCGTTTTCGGTGCTGATCGCGATGATCGTGATCGGTATTTTTCTGTTTCGCATCCGGGAGCGCTTCGACAGCGTGGACATGCAGGCGATGGATACCTTTCGGGAGGAGCGGCGGCGATGAGCGGCGCGGATCTCGGTCTCGTGGCGATGGCCGTGCTGCTGGGCGTTCCGGCCGGCGCGGCACTGCTACTGGTGCTGGTGTCCGGTTACCGGCTCGGCGCCAGGCTGAATGTCGGCGCGGCGCTGCTGTGTCTGCTGGCCGCCGCCACCCTGTTTCATGCGCGACCCGAGGTCAATCTCTACCTGCGGGTGGACGACTTCAACATCTATCTGATCGCGCTGAACAATTGGGTCAGCTTCACCACCAGCGTGTTCAGCGCCGGCTACATCGCCCACGAACTGGAAACCGGCCGATTTACTCCGGCGTATCTGCGCTTCTATCACGCCATGTATCAGGCGCTGCTGTTCGCCATGAACTTGGCGCTGCTGGCCAACAATATCGGGCTGCTGTGGGTGGCGATCGAGCTGGCGACACTGGTCACGGTGCTGATGGTTGGTCTCTACCGGACCCACGCCGCGCTGGAAGCTGCCTGGAAGTATTTCATTCTGGGTAGCCTCGGTATCGCCCTGGCGCTGTTCGGCACCATCCTGGTGTATCTGGCGGCGCAACCGGTGATTGGGCAGGGGCTGCCGGCCATGGCTTGGGACCGGCTGCTGGCCCGCGCCGATGCTTTTGATCCGGCACTGCTCAACCTGGCATTTGTGTTCCTGTTGCTTGGCTACGGCACCAAGGCTGGTTTGGTGCCGCTGCACGCTTGGTTGCCGGACGCCCACGCCGAAGGCCCCACGCCGATCTCGGCGGTGCTGTCCGGTTTGCTGCTGAACGTGGCGCTGTATGCGGTGCTGCGCTTCAAGATGTTGATGAGTGCCAATCCGTCCGCGCTGGCGCCGGGGCCGCTGATGGTCGGTCTGGGGCTGCTGTCCCTGCTGTTCGCTGGCTTGATGCTGTACCGTCGGGGCGATATCAAACGTTTGTTCGCCTATTCCTCCATCGAACACATGGGCATCATCACCTTCGCTTTCGGCATGGGTGGGCCGCTGGCCAACTTCGCCGGGCTGTTGCACATGACCCTGCACAGTCTGACCAAATCGGCGATTTTCTTCACCGTGGGCCACATTTCCCAAGTCAAGGGCACCCAACGGATCTCCACCATTCGCGGCCTGACCGTCACCCATCCAACTCTCGGTTGGGGGCTGGTGGCGGGCGTGATTGCCATCGCCGGGATGCCGCCGTTCGGGGTATTCATGAGCGAGTTTCTGGTGGTCAGTTCCACCTTCGCTCGCCAACCGCTGCTGGCGCTGCCGCTGGTGGTGGGGTTGCTGCTGGCATTCGGCACCCTGCTGTGGCGGTTGCACGGCGTGGCGTTCGGCCAGCCGGACAGCGCAACCTTCGTGCCGGTGCGGGCCAGCACCCTGCCGGTGACGGTGCATCTGCTGCTGGTGCTGGTCGCCGGGTTCTGGCTGCCCGAACCGCTGGTGGCCTGGTTCCGCCATGTCGCGGTCCTGCTGGGTTGAGGGCGATAGGATGAAAGCGACGAACGCTAACCCCGCCTTGCTGGCCGTGCTGGGTGCCGGTCAGCCGGTCACTGGGCATCGACCCTGGTCCCGTTTTGTGGTGACCGTCGAAACCTGGAACGCGCTGCTGGCCGGCCTGGCGAAAGGCAGCTGGACCCTGCTCGGATTATGGGGTGAACCCGGCGTGGCGCATCTGGCGGTGTATGAGTTCGAAACCGGCACGCCGGGGGTCGCCAGCCTGCCCTGTCCGACCGGCGAGTTTCCCTCGGTGGGGCGCTGGCATCCACCGGCGCAACGCTTGGAACGCGCCATCGTCGATCTGGTCGGTTTGCGGCCGGCCAACGGCCCCGATCTCCGTCCTTGGCTGGATCACGGCCGCTGGCCGCTGCGTCATCCTCTAGGTTCCTCGACCGCGCCGGCCGAAGCGATGCTACCTTATCTGTTTCTGCCGACGGAGGGCGAAAGCCTGCACCAGATTCCGGTGGGGCCGGTTCACGCCGGCATCATCGAACCGGGTCATTTCCGCTTCACCGCCAACGGCGAGACCGTGGTCCGGTTGGAAGAGCGACTGGGCTATGTTCACAAAGGTATCGAGAGCCTGCTGAACGGTGCATCGCTGGAGCGGGCGGCGCGGCTGGTGGGGCGGGTATCCGGCGACAGCACGGTGGCCTACGCGCTGGCGTTCGCCCGGGCGGTCGAGGCGGCGACGGAAACAGAGATTCCCGTGCGCGCACACGGGTTGCGGGCGCTGATGGCCGAGTTGGAGCGGTTGGCCAATCACTGCGGCGACATCGGCGCGATCTGCAATGACGCCGCGTTTGCTTTGATGCTGGCCCATTGCGCAGTGTTGCGCGAGCGGGTGCTCCGCGCCAGCGCCGCCTGTTTCGGACATCGCCTGCTGATGGATTGCGTAATTCCGGGGGGGGTGGCCGTCGATTTGCCGGCGGATGGCGTGCCGATCTTGCGAGCCCTGTTGGCCGAGATGCGCCGCGCGTTTCCACCCTTGGTCGAGTTATACGACAACACCGCCTCGCTGCAAGACCGCACCGCCAATACCGGGACGCTCAATCCGACGCTGGTCCAGCAGTTCGGTTGTGGCGGCGTGATCGGCCGTGCCGCCGGTCGCGCCTTCGATGCCCGCCGCACGCCGGGTTATCCGCCCTACGACCAGCTTGAGTTTGAGGTGCCGGTGCTGCGCGAAAGCGATGTCAACGCCCGGGTGTGGATTCGCATCCGCGAGGTGGAGCAGAGCTTGGCTCTGATCGAACGGATTCTGGAGCGGTTGCCGTCGGGTCCGGTGCGTGGGGCACTGAACCAGCCCGGCCGGCTGGTCGAGGGCATGGCGCTGGTCGAGGGATTTCGCGGCGACATCCTGATCTGGTTGCGCTTGGCCGCCGATGGCACGGTGGCGCGCTGTCATCCACGCGATCCCTCCTGGTTGCAGTGGCCGCTGCTGGAAGCCGCCATCGAAGGCAATATCGTGGCGGATTTTCCCTTATGCAACAAATCCTTCAACTGCTCGTATTCGGGCCACGATCTCTAGGTGCCCCATCATGCGCAAGCTGCTGTTGCAAAATTGGTGGCGGTCGCCGCTGACTCTTCCCGCTCCGGCCCCTTCCGAACAGGCCCTGGCCGAACTGGGCGCGAAGGTCGATCAGGCCGCCCGCCGACGCCTCGGCCGCAGTCTGGCGATCCGCGAGGTGGACGCCGGTTCCTGTAACGGCTGCGAGTTGGAGATCCACGCGCTGAACAATGCTTTTTACGACCTGGAACGCTTCGGTTTCCATTTCGTCGCCTCGCCGCGCCATGCCGATGTGTTGCTGGTGACCGGACCGGTGACGGTCAACATGCGCGAGGCGCTGGAGCGCACTTATGCCGCCACGCCCGATCCGAAATGGGTGGTTGCGGTGGGCGATTGCGGGCGGGACGGCGGAGTGTTCGCCGGCGGTTACGCCTGCGTCGGCGGGGTGGCCGAAGTAATTCCAGTCGATCTGCACATTTCTGGCTGTCCGCCGACTCCTCTGCAATTGCTCGAAGGCTTGCTGGCATTGTTGCGGATCCAATGATTTTCCTGGGTAGTCCCGCTCATCGAGCGACGGGAACCTGCCTTTGAAAAACGGTGGGACCGACGCGGTCTTGGAGACCGTGTCGGTC
>JBATDL010000797.1:0-3666 GCA_049663445.1 Candidatus Competibacter sp. | reverse complement strand
GGCTTGTTCGGCGGCTTCGGCTTGACTCAACAGGACGTCGGCCAGGTCGTAGTGGCCGGCGTCCAATGCCGCCCGCGCTTTCTCGATCAGCGCCTTAGTCGTGGGGTCCTCGGGGTTGAGGACGGCTAGGCGCTCTTGCATCTCGCGGAAGCGTTGGGCGATGGTGGCCAATGTGTCCGGGAGCTTTTCGAGCGGGACGTTCTGTTCCCGGAGAATCTGGAAGAAGCTGGCCAGAGTGTCTTGGGTGACGCTGAGCTGGCCGCTCAATGTTTTGACTTGGGTTTCGTAGGTGGTGCGCAGGGCTTCGTTGCTGGCGCGGACCAGCGCTTCCACCTGTTCCGGGGTTGCGCCGATGGTGATGGTGTTGTTCCGAATGTCGCCGCCCGCCGCCACGCCATGATCGGCGGTCACGCTGTCGGCGGCGACGGTGACTGGAATACCGGTGCCCAGCAGCACACCGACCAACAACATGACGCGTGAGGTCGGATTCGGCATCGCTCAACGTTCCTGCGGCGGGCTGTCCTTGGGCGGCGTGTCGTGCGAGCCGTTGACGGTGATGGTACTGCCGCGAATGTTGCCACCGGCGGCGACACCGCCCACGGCCTTGATCTCTGTAGCGGGCTTGGGAGGCGGTGAGGGACTCAGCACCCAAGCCAGAAGCGCCGCTCCAATTACCACCCCGATCCCAGAAAACACCCACTGCCGGTTGGCCCATAGCCAGCCTATCGAACCACATGCTATCAATCTTGCCCGTTCCAGCAGTCTTGGGACGAAAATCTGTGTGTGCGATCCTGACATACCGCGATCTCCCAGCGCTTCCTTGGTAAGCGTTTGCTGCAAGGATAGAGCATGTCTCGGCAGCGTGAAATGCCGAAAATCCTCTCTCTACTTTCGCAAAGAGGTGTGCAAGGGCGCATCGTGCGCTTGGTGATCGGATGGCGCGATCCGTTTTATACTCAAGACACGCTCGCCAAAACCACGGTGGAACGGTCTTTCACGGGATCATCCGGCCCCCACCCAGTAGAAATGAAAATGAGTGGTCGGCCGCAGTTTCGGCATCAGAATCGGGAGCCATTTCGATAGCGTCCACACTTTTTAAAGGGGATGTCATGCAGAAAGCTGGTGACCGAAATGCGCGGGTGCAATGTCGTCGAACTGGAATGGAGTCAAATGGATTTGGAACAACGCCGCGCGTGGATTCATGCCGATCAGGCGAAAGGGAAAAAGGCGCTCCACGTTCCGCTGAATTCGGATGCGGTAGTGAGGAGCAAGCACCTTGCGGAACACACCGGGCGGATCGCTGGGCCGATGCTGGTTTGCACAGATCGGGCACACCAAAAAAACCGCTTGCCGGAAAGTGCGACAAGCGGTTGATTTAATTGGTGGCCAGGGACGGAATCGAACCATCGACACGCGGATTTTCAGTCCGCTGCTCTACCAACTGAGCTACCTGGCCTTGGGGTGTGCGGTACAAAAGAGGCGCGTATTTAAGCAGCTTGTCATGCAGGCGTCAAGATCGTCACGCTTCCGGCGGAACGTAGCCCTCAGGTGGCGCGGTGCCCTCGCCGAAGAAAAACTGCTCCATCTGCTCCTCCAGAAACTGGCGGGCCTTGGGTTCGAACGGCGTCAGTCGGTATTCGTTGATCAGCATGGTTTGATGGCGCAGCCACTGCTGCCAAGCCGCCTTCGAGACGTGTTCGAAAAGCCGTTTGCCCATCTCCCCAGGGTAGGGCAGGCGGTCCAAACCCTCGGCCTCGACGCCGAGCTTGACGCATTTCACCATTCGAGACATCGTTGATTCCCATCGTTTTACAGTTCGCTTGCCAATGCCGCCAGCAGCCGCCGCACCGGTGCGGCGACCCCGCGGCCGTCAGGATGGCGGGTGTTATACCAGACAAAGCGTTCCCCTTCCATCACCAGCCCGTCCTGACCACTCACCCGTACAGGCACCGGTGTGATATCGAGATGAAAATGGCTGAAGCTGTGCCGCACCACGGTCCACGGCCGCTCGACGACCACCGATAGCCCCAACCTCTCCCGACACCAGTCCGTGATATCGCATGTCAATGCACATTCGGGAAAGCTCCATAACCCACCCCAAATCCCTAGCGGTGGCCGGCGCTCCAGCAGCACTTCGCCATCCGCCGCACGCAGCAACAACATTCGGATGGCTCGCACCGGTAGATCCCGCTGCGGCCGGGGTGCCGGTAGATCCACTGTGCGCCCTTGTTGGTACGCAGTGCAGGCATCCGTCAACGGACAATCCCGACAACGCGGCCGGCGCGGCGTGCAGACCATCGCGCCGAGATCCATCATCGCCTGGGTATAGTCGGCTACCCGCTCGACCGGCGTGTAACGCTCGGCCAGATCCCACAGCGTTGCCAGGACGCGCGACTGACCCGGCCAACCCTCGACTGCCGCGAATCGCGCCAGCAGGCGCTTGACGTTGCCATCCAGAATAGGCTGGCGCTGTCCGGCCGCCAGGGCCAGAATCGCGCCCGCCGTCGATCGGCCGATCCCCGGCAGTTCCTGCAAGGTCGCGTTGTCCAGTGGCAGCGCCCCATCATGCTGGTCGCGCAGGATTCGCGCCGCCTGGTGCAGGTGGCGGGCACGGGCGTAGTACCCCAGCCCGGCCCACAGTCGTAACACCTCGTCCGATTCGGCCGCTGCCAAGGTCCGGATATCGGGAAACCGCGCCATGAAGCGCGAGTAATAGGGGATCACCGTCGCCACCTGGGTTTGCTGAAGCATGATCTCCGACACCCAAACCCGGTACGGTGTGGGATCTTCTTTCCAGGGCAACTGCTTGCGGCCGTGCGCGTCGAACCATTCCAGCACGCGCCGGCCAAATTCCGCAGCTTCCATTATTCACCTTCGTCATAGCCAACGGGGAGTTCGACATGGCACGCATTCTGATCGCCGGCTGCGGCGATATCGGTACGACGCTGGGCCTGAGCTTGCACGCCGCCGGACATCAGGTGTGGGGGATGAAACGCCACCCTGACGATTTGCCGTCGGAACTCCGGCCGTTGGCCGCCGACCTCGCCGACTTGGCGACCCTGACCGCGCTGCCGCCGGCCTTGGATTACCTCGTCTACAGCGCCGCCGCCGCTGGTTTCAGCGAAGCCGGGTATCAGGCGGCCTATGCCACCGGGGTCCACAATCTGCTGATCGCCTTGCGCCAGGCCGGTCAACAGCTCAAACGCCTGCTGTTGACCTCCAGCACCTCGGTCTACGCCCAGCATCAGGGCGAGTGGGTGGACGAGGATTCGCCGGCCGCCGCCGAAAGCTTCTCGGGCCGTTGCATCCGCGCCGGCGAACAACTGCTGTGGGACAGCGGTTGGCCGGCGGTGGTGGTCCGCTTCGGCGGGATCTACGGTCCCGGTCGTACCCGCCTGATCGACAGCGTCCGTGACGGCTCCACCGCCAGTCCCGCCGGGCCACCGATGTTCACCAATCGCATCTACCGCGACGATTGCGCCCGGGTGCTGGAACACCTGCTGTTCTTGCCGGACCCGGCGCCGTTGTACATTGCTGTCGACGACGACCCGGCGCCGCTGGTCGAGGTGCTCAACTGGTTGGCGACCCAACTTGGCGTACCGGAACCGCCAACAGCGGCGGGATCTCCGCTGAAGCCGGGGTCCGGGAACCGGCCCGACCCTGCGC
>JBATDL010000796.1:0-2033 GCA_049663445.1 Candidatus Competibacter sp. | reverse complement strand
CCGCTGGCGCGCACACTCGCTCTTCCCCCAGCAATTCGGCATCGTCGGCGGTAACGACGTAGGTTCCCCAGTAGACTTCGCTCATGCGGGCGTCCAGCGCCACCGCCAAGCGGGCGTGCCCGGTTTCCCGTCCCACACCCAGCGCCAGCGCCGCCAACGTGGATACCGGCACGACCGGCAGATCGGCGGCGAAAGCGATGCCCTGCGCGATGCCGACCGCGATCCGCACCCCGGTAAAAGCGCCTGGCCCACGTCCGAACGCGACGGCGTCCAGTTGCGCCGGCCTCAGGCCGGCTTCGGCCAGCACCGCCTCGATCATTGGTAAAATCAGGGCGGCGTGGCGGCGTGGCGCCAGTTCGTAGCGTTCGTGCACGACGCCATCCACCCACACGGCAGCGGAACAAGCGTCGGTCGCGGTATCGAGAGCGAGCAGTTTCATGGAGCTCCTGGGTTGGGGCAAGGTTGCGGGACATATTGGTCAAGGCCATCGCCCGTATTATATTGACCATCATCCTCGCAATGAGCCTCGAAAACCCAAAGAATCCCGGCCCCTGGAACAGCCGCCGCCATGAATCTCGAAAAAGTCATCTTCGGTTTCTTCATCGTCCTCGCCGCCACCCTGAATTTCGGTTTTTTTGTCGGCGATATCGACAACCCCGTCCACCACGATGTGTACGAGCTATTCGCCGCCATCGTGGTCAACCTGATCGCCACGGTGCTCAAGTTCGGCGACCGCACCCACATCGGCGCGATCCATCTGTCCACCAGCCTGGTGGCGGATCTGCAACTGATCGCGGCGGCGCTGGTATGGAGCTACGGCACCCAAGTGGTCGGCGCCGACCTGACCCCGGAAACCACCGCCAAGGTGGTCTCGCTCTCCGGCGGCGCGTTGTTCGCCAACGTTGTATCGATGGTGATCCTGATCGCCGAAACCATCATGCAGAAAAGATGAATCCGGACGTCCAGGAAAGCACTTTTTTTTTAGCGCTGCGGCGGATGCGGACGCCGCTGATCACGCTCATTCTGATTTACGCGGTTTCGGTGCTGGGTCTGACGCTGATCCCCGGCATCGACGCCGAAGGCCAGCCGAACCGGATGAGTTTTTTTCACGCCTTCTATTTCATCAGCTACACCGCGACCACCATCGGTTTCGGAGAAATTCCCAACGCTTTTTCGGAATCGCAGCGGCTGTGGATCATTCTCTGCATCTACCTGTCGGTGATTGGTTGGGCGTATTCGATCGGTGCCCTGCTGGCGCTGCTGCAAGACAAGAATTTCCAGAACGCCGTGCGCGTGCAGCGCTTCAACCGGGTGGTGCGGCATTTGCGGGAACCGTTCTATCTGGTCTGCGGCTACGGCGAAACCGGGCAACTGCTTTGCCGCGCGCTCGACCAGCTGGGGATACGGGCGGTGGTGGTCGAACTTGAAGAGGCCAGGGTCAGCCGACTCGATTTACACGGCCACTCCGCCGATATCCCAGCGCTGGTGGCCAACGCCCGGCAGCCGGAAATCCTGAAACTGGCGGGGCTGACCCACCGCTGCTGCCTGGGCGTCATCGCCCTGACTAACGACGACGCCGCCAATCTGGCCATCGCCATCTGCGCCCGCCTGCTGGCGCCCGCCTTGCCCGCGCTGTGCCGGGCCGAAACCACCGAAACCGCCACCAACATGGCGTCCTTCGGCACCCGCCACATTATCAACCCCTTCGACAAGTTCGGCCGCTACCTGGCGCTGGCCCTGAACGCACCGGCGGCCTACCACCTGCTGGAATGGTTGACCGGCGTTCCCGGCACGCTGGTCGTACCGCATCGCGACCCCCCGCGCGGCCACTGGCTGCTGTGCGGCTATGGTCGTTTCGGGAAAGCCATGGTGTCGGCCCTGGAGCAAGAAGGCGTGCTGGTGACCATCATCGACCACGACCCGCCCCCGGATGACACGCAACGGCATTGGGTACGCGGCGATGGCACCGGGGTGCCGGCCCTACTGGAGGCCGGTGTTCAAAACGCCGTGGGCATCGCCGCCTGCACCTGCGA
>JBATDL010000795.1:0-2895 GCA_049663445.1 Candidatus Competibacter sp. | reverse complement strand
GGTGGATAGCGGCGCCGGGCCGCTTCGCCGGTTGGCGAAGCCAGTCCGCCGCAGGCGGTGGCCGCGAATAAAGCCGTCATTTTGGACAGGAACGCGCGCTTCGAGGGATCGGCGACCGCACTGGAATCGTTGGAAGCGTCCGAGAGGGGGGGTCCGGTGAATAACATAAAACGACCTCCAGTCAGGAAGGGCTGGTGCGGGGGTTAGCGGAAAAATCTATGAGCGGGCAAGATGAAAATCAACGACGACCGGGTAATGGTCGGAGCCGAGGGTCAAACCGGTTTCCCGGTGCAGGATTTCGATGCCGTCGGAGTACAGCGCGTGGTCGATCGGAATCCAGAGCGGCGCCAGATTGACCGGCCAGGACGGCAGGATACCACGACCGTCCGCGCTGTCGCGCAGGCCGGAGGCGGCGAGCAGCCGTGCGAAATAGGGTGACCACGGGGAAACGTTCAAATCTCCCAGCAACAGCAGTGGCTGTCGGGTTTGCCGGGCGAACAGCGCCAGGGCCGCCAGTTGCTCATTGCGGTCCCGGGCGCTGCCGGCGCTGATGGGTGGCAACGGGTGGGTGCCCACCAGGATAAAACGGCGCTCGCCAACCGCAACCTCGGCGGTGATCGAGGGCAACCCCGCCGCGCCGAATTGCACGACTTCGGCCCGCAAGAGTGATTGCCGGCTGAGCAGGGCGATCCCGAAATTGTCTTCCCTTGGCGCGGCAATGCGATGCGGATAGCGGTCATCGAATTCACGCAGCCGTTCGAGCAGCCAGGGCGTGGCTTCCAGCAACACGATAAAATCCGGGTCATGCTCGAGGATGGAGCGGCGAATTTTCGGGTAATCACGGTTGGCGGAATTGACGTTGGCCAGCAGTACCCGGAAAGTGGGTTGGCTGGCGCCGGGCTGAACGGCAGCTTCGGCCAGGGGGAGCAGACGCGGCGCAAGGAGCATCGTGTTTAGTAAGGCAAACGCGCTGAAAACCGCCGCCCACCGATAGCGGCGCCCGTACAGCAACGGCGGCAGGCACAGACTCAACGCGAGCGCGTACTGGAGCCGAAAATGGGAAGCCAGTTCGAAAACCCACCAGAGCTGTCCGCCGAACCCGATCAGGCTGGCGGCGCAGATCAGCGTGCCCGAAGCGGTTAACAGTCCCGCCAAGGTGATGCGACCGGTGGTTGGCATGCTCGAATTCCTTACATTCCGTTGGAGAGCGCAAGTGCGCACCGGACGCTTTCCCGAGCAGGTCGATATTAGGGAAAACCATGATATCACCCGCGAAATCCCTTATTTACTCCCCTAGCCCAGACCGTAATATTAGCCATGTTGAATTTATGGGTTAAGCGTATAAAATTACACCAAAAAATCAAGAACAGTCTGCGATTATGGCCGCGTGAGGAGAGACGCGGTGCTACCCAACCACCAGAGGAATCCAAGTCCAATGAAAAACGACATCACCCGACAGGTGAAGGCCAAGCGCAGCGGAAGCGAAGGTCTGATCCCTGTGGATAAGCATAGTTGTCCGTATCGTGGGGAAGCGTCGTGCGTGAGCCCGAGTGGAGGCAGTTACTGCGGCGGTTACGGCGGGGATATGCCCGTTAGAGGCACTCAACTGCATACCGTCCGCTGCCTGGAAGAGAACAACGCTGATTTTGTACTGTACAACTGGATGAGGTTACCGCGTCGTTCAGCTTATCCAATAAGGCAGCGGTAGCGCATCTGCGGAGACGGTGGGCTAGGCAAGCCCAAGCTCGGTGATGGCGCCGGACTGGCTTGCAAAACCGAGGCGGTAAAACCGGAGTAATCCGGGGTTACCGCCCCGGTTATTTTGCGCTCACTGCTCCACTCTGACCCGGGTCATCTGATCGTTTTGCCATTCGCCAACAACTTTGCGGTCGCCCTCGTAAAGTGTTCCCTGGCCATTCTTGCGGCCGTTACGCCACTCGCCTTCGTAGCGGTTGCCGTTACTGTAGTAGTACACGCCCTGGCCGTTGGGTTGGTCGTTGGCGAAATCGCCGACGTACTTATCGCCGCTTGCGTAGTAATAGGCGCCCTGGCCATTTTTGTGGCCGTTGCGCCACTCGCCTTCGTAGCGGTTGCCGCTGCGGTAGTAGTACACACCCTGGCCGTCGATCGAACCGTTGCGCCATTCTCCGACATATTTCTCGCCGCGACCGGCGTAGATATAGGTGCCTTGGCCATACATTTTGGCGTTGCGGAACTGGCCGGTGTACTCGCTGCCATCCGGATAACGGTAGGCGCCTTGACCACTCTCGCAGTTGCCGCTCAAGCAACCGGAGGATGCCGGGGTTACCGCCGCCGTCCGGGTTTCCTGAGTACTGGATCGCGGCGGTTCCGGCTTCGGCTTCGGCTCCGGTTCTGGTGGCGGGGTGGCGACGGTTACCTCCAGCTTTTGGGGCAGGATGGCCGACAGCGTGCTTTCGTCGCCGGCGGCGAGTTCGACCCGGCCGTTCCAGTCGGTATGTCCTTCCTGTCTGACCCGCACCCGATAGACGCCGGGCGGCAGGTCCACCGCCAGCGGCGTCGTGCCGACTTTCTTGTTGTTGATCCAGACCTCGGCGCTGTCCACATCAGCGCGCACGAACAGTTGGGCCGGCGTGCTTTGCGGCTTGGAGGTTCCGCGCTGGGTGTCATCGAGGATACCTTGCGGGGAGACCGTCACATGCAGGCTGACGTTGTCGTCGGTTTCGGTTTTGGCCAGTCGGGTGTGGCTGTCTCCAGCGATGACCTGTGTTCTGGGTTCCGCCGGGGCTTGTCCGGAGGGCTGCGGTACCGAAACCAGGTTGATCGGCGGCGGTGAGACCGGTTCTGGCCGGGCGGGCTCGGGTTCCGGCCGGCGGGGTGGCGGCGGGCTAACCGGTTCGGCGGGCGTTTGCGCAC
>JBATDL010000794.1:0-15446 GCA_049663445.1 Candidatus Competibacter sp. | reverse complement strand
TTTTGGCCAAGCCATACAGCACCTCGAATAGAATCTCTGAAATTAAAATAATCGCCGGATTTTGGCTCATTTTATCAAAAATACTATAATAATATCAATGTGTTAGTTTTTGTACAGCTTCTAAGATTTGGGGTGCCCCTTGCGCTGCTGGGGTCTTTTGTCATGGCCCATCTTGTCGGGTGGGCGTCTTACAGTGCGATTGGTCTCTTCGAAACCCCCTATGCGGTCGTTTCTTACCTCGCACTCGTCGTGAAAGTCGGTAGCCTTGCTATGTTTGTTATCGTCGTTGCCGGTCGGCTCGCCGACGGCGTCGCGTTCAGTCAAGAAGGCTCTATGCAAAAACGTCGAGTCGACGCCGCCTTGCTGAGGGTCGTTTTTCGCTTGGTGAGTGTGGTCGTTCTCGCCTACCTGGGCATCTACGCAGCGGGAGCCGTCGGCATCCCGATCGCCCCGCTGGTGGCCGGTCTCGGCGTCGGCGGTCTCGCCATCGCTCTCGCCATCCGGCCGACCCTGGAGAACATCATCGGCGGTCTGACCCTGTTCGCGGACCGGCCGGTCAGGGTCGGCGACTTCTGCCGTTACGGCGATGAGATCGGCACCGTCGAGCAGATCGGTTTGCGGTCGACACGGATTCGCTCGCTGGAGCGGACCATCGTGACCGTCCCCAACGCCGAGTTCTCGCAGATGAAGCTGGACAACTTCGCGGCACGCGACCAGCGCCTGCTCAAGACCGTTTTGGGACTCCGCTACGAAACCACCCCGGAACAACTCCGCTACGTTCTGGCGGAATTGCGCAAGATGCTGCTCGGCCACCCCATGGTCACGCCAGCGCCTGCCCGGGTGCGGTTCGTCGGCTATGGCGCCTATTCCCTGGACCTTGAGATCTTCGCCTACCTGCGCTGCCAGGACCAGGACACCTTTCTCGCCATCCAGGAGGACATCTTTCTTCGTATCGCCGACATCGTGAAGGAGGGTGGTACCGGCTTCGCATTCCCGTCGCAGACCCACTACCACAGGCGCGACGACGGCATTGATGCCGAGCGTGGTCGTGACGCCGAAGCGAAGGTGGAGGACTGGCGGGAACATGATCGTTTGCCGTTCCCCGAGTTTGATCCGCGCCTTCGCCGGGAAATGGAAGATAGGCTCGACTATCCGCAGCGGGGTGCTTACAACTACAAACACCGAAAGGCTCTCTCGGATGGGTCTTGGTCGGTGCCTCCGGCGCCCAAGGGAGGGGAAGACACGAAACGGAAATTTACGCACTCTGAGGCGTCAACCGCCGCGCCTGCGACCAGAAGGATCGTCGGTGCTGAGGACAAATAGGGCTATTTCAGCCATCGGTGCGACGTTTTCCACATTGAACATCCCGGTTCGGACCGATCCGGAACCCTTGTTTGGGAAGTCCGTCACAAACCCGTCGTAACGAACGCGATCGACAAGGTTGAAGAAGGACGCGGTCTCGCCACCCTGCCCATGATCTCGCGCCAGAGACCGGGTCGTTCGATCACATCCGACGCCAGCGATCGGCGTCACCGCAACCCGCAACCCAAGCCATGCGTTTCGGCCTGCGAAATCCCCCATCATTGCGTCGTTACGAGGCGGTGGCGCTCACCGCGCGATGGCGCTTCGCGATATCAAACACGAAATCATACTGAACCAGTGCCGTAGTCAGGCCTGTTACCCTTTTTTGCACGAATCCTTACGGTCACCCTCATTGGCTCGCTGTCGTCTTCCCAGCGGCGTCCGGTGCGGGTGCGTCCTCCCGGAGATAAAGCGTCTGGCTCGGGAATGCCATGCTGAGGCCGTTGCGCTGGACGATGTCGCAGCAGCGGTAAATGACGTCCTGCTTGACCTTCAGCCACTCTTCCCAGTCGACGCTCTTGGAGAAGCAATAGACCATAATGTTGATCGAACTCTCCCCGAGATTGTCCAGGTAGACCAGCAAGGTCTTCATCACGCCCTGACTATCCAGGGCATTGGCGATCCTGGTCTGATACTGCTGGGTGTACTGGGAGGTATCGGTGGTGCTGTCGGAGGTCTCCGGATGCGCGACGAGCATCGCGCGAATGTCATCGACGGTCTTGCGCACCATCGCCATGTCGCTGCCGTATTCCAGTCCGACGCTGAACAGGATGCGCCGCCCGAGCTTGCGCCGGCTCCAGTTGCGCACGGCCACCCCGGCCAGATAGGCATTGGGTATGAAGATGATCGCGTTGTCGAAGGTGCGGATTTTGGTGCTGCGCAGGCCCACGTCGATGACCGTGCCATTGGCGTCGGGGGTCACGATCCAGTCCCCCTCACTGAACATGTCGTCGGCGATGATGGAGATGCAGCCGAACATGTTCGCGATGGTCTCCTTGGCCGCAAACGCGACGGCCAGCCCGCCGATACCCAGGGACGCCAGCAGCGTGCTGATGTCATAGCCCAGGTCGTGTAGCAGGTACAGCGCCGTGACGATGATGATGGTGAAGCGTGTCAGGTTGGACAGGAAGTTGACCAACTCGCCCCGGAGTTTCGGGTAGCGCTGGTGTATCGGCTCCGAATACACGATGACGACGCTGTCGATAAGCCGAAGCAAGGCCCAGACGACGAGGAGTACGACCAGAATGTCGTACACCGTCACCAGGCCGGCATCCGGCTCCCGCAGCAGCAGGATGCGACCCGCCAAACCCAGCGCGAACAACAACAGCAGCACCTGCAGCGGCCTGCCGAAGGAGAGTCGCAGCAGCCGGGTGAATCGCTGGGCCTCCGTGGGACTCGTCCGCGAGCGGGAAAGCGGGCGGTTGATGCGCCTGACCAGCAGCGGCAGCAACAGGAACCCGATGCCGGTGAGCGCCAGGAACACGACAACAGCAGCGACTACCTGGCCCAGCGTCAGCCGCCGGGATGGGGACAGCGCTGCATTGACGTCGGCAATGCCCGGCAGGGCGTTTACCCTTTCGATAAGGGCGCCGATGCTGAGCCAGCGCAGCAGTGGGTCGCCGCTGATGGCCTTGGTGAAGAGTTCCTGGAGGGATGCGAGGACGGCGTCATAGATGCCCGTGCGTTGCTTGTACGCATCGTATGCGTCGACCAGCGCGACCTCGTCCGGGCTGCGCTGCGCTGCCGGCAGAGCATGGATACGGGCGACAGCCCGCTGGAAGGGGATCGGGTTGAAGCGGGTGCGCTTGCGAAATGCCGCGAACGACCGCTCGAAGGTAGACGCCGGGGCGAACGACGACCATTGCTCAGGCACGGCGTCGAGCAAACGGCCGAAGGCGTCGTCCAGTATGGCGGTGTTCAGCTTCAGCACCGCCGTCATCTCCTTGGTGAGATCACCGCCGCGCCGCGCCTGCTCCACCTGGTCGCGCAGACTGAGCAGTCTCTCGGGCGCTACCGCCGGCGCCAGGTCTGCCGTTTCGCCGGCGACAATGCGCCAGGCCAGCTGCTGAAGCTGCCAATGGCGCTGGAGTTCCAGTGGCTGGCGCTGCTTAGGGTCCTGGTTGGCAGCGATGCGGTTGTCCAGCTCAGTCAGGGACACCACCAGATCGGGCGCCACGCCACTGCTGCCGCTGAGATTCTCCGCCGAGATTGCGGTTTCCGCCATCCCTTGCGGCAGTGCGAGCAAGCCAAACACGAATGCCAGAACCTTGAGTCGTGTTGCCATCATCGTTGTCTTCATGCGCCTTCGCTGCGGTCTCGAGGGTTCGGTAGGGCGGTAACACGTCCTGGATTACATCGCCATGATGATCAGTTCGCCCTTGGAGTTATCCGCTGGTGCAATCGTCTGGTATCGGGCCATTTGGCGTTTGCCGTGCGCCAACCCAACCCACGAATCTACAAATTGCGATCAGTCGCTATTTGGGAAACATGAACTGCACTTGTGCGCGGATCTGCCAGTTGGCGGCATCATCCGGCGCGGCCACATTGTAGTAGGCCGACAATTGCGTGTTCACCGGCAATTTGCCGAAGTGAAAAATCTTGCCGACGCCGCCGCCCAGGGGCACGGTCCATTGTTGGCCGCTGTCGGCTTTCCAGTTGACGGTGAGGATCGGCGCGCTGGTGAGATAGAAGCCGCTCTTGAAGTTATAGTTGAGAAAGGGCTGGATCAGGCCATTGTTGTACGAGCCGCCTTGCTGGTCGCTGGTGAGCGACCAGATGTTGTTGATCAGTGCGCCATACACCCAGGGGTCGCCCTTGGCGAGGTGCAGCATCACGAAAGAAGGTCCCAGACCCCAGTTGTCGTTGCCCAGTTGCGCATTGCTGTTGGTGGGCAACTGGGCGATCGCCCCGACACCCCAGATCCACTCGCCGGGGTTGGCCGGAGACAGGAACGCCGTGAACTGGATATCGCCGATACCGTTGGTGCGGTCGTCGCCCGGATAGAGCGACGGCATCGAGATCACGGGGATGATCGTGCGGGTGATGATGTTCCAGTCGTCGTTCACCGAGACCGGGATCACCGGCTGGATGTTAAGGACGTTCTGCGTCCCTTTCTCCGGCCCGAAGTTGAGATTGGTGTTGTTCTGGAACGGCACGCTGATCAGGTTGCCGACCGGGTTCTGCGCCAGCTTCGCCAGTTCCTCGGCGCTCAATTCGGCGTGCGCGGGCGCTGCCGTGCATATCATGGCGGCAACCCAGGCTGTGCTGGCCCAGGAGGGTACTTTCGTTTGCATCACTCTCTCTCCGAAAAATAAGGCCTCGCCACTGCGAGGCCCCTGCACTTATGGCTGTTGTTTCGTTAAAGACCGGTCTCGCCTTACTGGACCCGCTCGATCTCGCCCGGCCGCCAGGTTTTGTTGATCCAGGGTTCCAGCGGGCCGTACATGCGCAGGATGACGAACCAACTCTTGCCCGGAACCGTCTGCAGCCAGTTACCCTCTTTCCCTTCCGGCGCTTCCGGTGCGAAGTAGACGTCATAGGAGCCGTCGGCGTTCTTCTGCATGCCCTTGGTCTGGCTGCCCACGGTTGGGAATAACTGGCTGGTTTGCAGTTGGGTGCGGGTCTGTGTGTCGTAGAGCGTGACCGCCCAGAAGTTGTTCACGGGGACGTTGGGTGGTAAATGCAGCTTGTAGGTTTTCGAACCGTCGAAAGGCTTTTCGTCGCTATCCAGAAAAGCCAGGGCGTAATCGGAACCTTCTCCCACATGAGTCGTCGCCATTGCAGGCGTCACACCACCGGCGTTGTAGTAGAACAGCACTCTCGCATCAAGCCCCATTGTGCCATCCGCCTCGAAGGAAGTATTCCTGTTCGCATAGGCCGTCACCCAATTGCTCTTCGTATCGGGATAGATGTACACCCCCGATATGCGTGGGTCGTAGGTAATGGCACGCCCGGCGGCATTACCCAGCAGCGCCGCCTCGGTCAGCAGCTTCTTCATTCTGGCATCGGGATTGAACGGCTTGCCTTTGACGATGCCGATGGACGCCAGGTAACCGCGAACCTCGGGTCCGATGGCATCAATCGGCTCGTGCTGAACAATGGTGTTCAGGATTTCAAAGTATTCAAATGTGCTCGGAAAAATCGTGCTGAAGGACCTGCCGGACATGTTGACGAACTCGGTCGGCGCCGGATTGTCTTTGTCTTTCAGCGGATAAACCTTCAGCCCGGATTTGAAGTTTTCGACCGCCGCCTCCAGGCCATCTTTGATGGAACCGCGTAGAAAGAGGAAGTTCTTGTTGGTTTTGGGCTTCAGCAGGAAATACCCGTCCGGGATCTCGCCCTGATAGCCCGGCGGCAAGACCAAATATTTGCCGCCCTTGCCCTTGTCCGGTCCGGTGACACCCATGTTGCCGACAAAACGCTGCCAGGCGTCGTCGAGAAAGCCCAACATACCGGGCGGGATTTCGATGACGGTCGGGCCATCGTTGGCCAGATCCGTGGGGGCATAGGCATACATCGTCGACGTGTTGGAGGTAATGACCGGCGTCCGGGAGTCCATCAACTGTTCCCAAATAGCGATCTTGTTGGGTGCATCCGCGCCTTGCTGGGCCATCCCCAAGAGTACGCTGTAGATCGAAACAGCACCGACGTTGTCGAGATAGACCCCGAGCGCACGCGAGCGGTCCAGATAGTCATAGACCAAATCGTTGGTGCTGCCCATCGGGACGCCATCGAAGAATGTAAGCTCACCGGCTGCCGTCTGGACTTTGTCCGGGATCGACGCCGCCTGCGTTTTCATGGCCTCCCTGGCACTCTCTGTCCCTGCATCAGCATCGCCGATGGCCAGCTTATCGCCGACCTTGATCTCGTTCGACGGCAGCTTGTTCTGTGCCTTCAGCGCATCCACGGAAATTTCAAAGCGCTCGCTGATCGCGATCAGATCATCGCCCTCGACCACGACGTAGGTGGCCGTCACGGTGTCGTACTCGCCCTGGGCGTGATGACGTGGCCCTTGATCGGCCGCTTGGGCGCTGCCGAGCACGAGACAGCTCGTCAGCGTTAGAACCGAAAGGACGGTCTTGAACCCGGTGTGGAAGGGCATTTTCAGGGGTAGGGATTTCTTGCGTTGCATCCGTGATACCTTCCTCATTTCGCTGGGTGACTGGGGTTTGAACCGAGTAAAAGGGCCTCGCTACTGCAAGGCCCTTAGTTTTATGTCGTCATCGCGCAAAACGTCTTTCTCGCCTCACTTGACGAGTTCGATTTCACTCGGCCGCCAGGATTTGTCGAAGAAGGACGGCAGCGGGCTGTAGAGGCGCAGGATGGTGAACCAGCCCTTCTTCGGGTCGGTTTGGATCCAGTTGCCGCGATCCACTCCATCGGGCTGTTCGGGGCCGAAATAGACGGTGGTTGAGCCGTCTTCGGCAACGGTCGCCGCCGGCGAGGGATAGCTCTGGGAACCCGCGCGGGGGTATTTCTGCGGCGTCTGCAGCATCGACCGGGTCTGGTTGTCATAGACCGTGAAGGACCAGAACGCCCGTGCCGGGATGTCCTTGGGAAGCGTCACCTTGTAGGTCTTCGCGCCGTCCATGGGCGTGCCGTCCGCGTCCAGGAACCCCATCAGATACTGCGAGCCGACGCCGGGGATCCGCATGATCATCCCCGGGCTGTCGAGCGTGTAGTTGTAGTAGAACGCCGTGCGGCTATCGAGCGTGCGGGCGCCGGTCGGCGGCAGCGGCTTGAACATCCCGTCCTCAAAGGCGGGCGGCGGGGTCTCGAAGAAGGCGCCGCCTTCCCAGAGCATGCTGCCCCACATGGACCCTTCGTAATAGGCCCAGTCCGGATGGGCACCGTAGGGGCGCCAGTTCAGAACCCGCCCGGCCGCCTGGCCGACACTGGCCGCGTCGGTCAGGATCTTCTTCATCCGCTCGTCGGGCGCGAATTCCTTGCCATGCACGATGCCGATGGCGGCAAGCTGCCCAGCAAGCTCCACGTCATAGCTGGTGGCCGGCTCGTTCTGGACGTTCTCGTTGATCATCTCGAAGAACCCGTAGTCGCTGGGCGGGATGGTGTTGAACGCCACGTTGCTCGCCTCGACGAACTTTGTCTCGGGGATCTTCGGTTCTGCCCCGAGCCGGACCGCGCCAGTCAGCGCCTCGGCGATGCTGGTGCCATAGGCGCCCTCTGCATAGGGATAGATCTTCATGTTCGCCTTGACGTTCTCAACCGCCGGCTTGGGATCGTTGTCGACCAGATAGGCACGCGAGGCATACAGCACGCGGTTCGTCTTGGAATGTGCAACGAAGTAACCACCCTCAGGTAGTGGGCCGTCGTAACCGGGTCCGACGATCAGGTACCTGCCACCCAGGCCGCGGTCGGGACCCGGCTTGCCGATGTCAATGATCCATGAGAACCACATGTCGTTGATGGTCCCCACGGCGTCCGTGGGCTGTTCGATCACCATCGGCCCCTTCGACAGGTCGATGATGGAGAGGTAGTAAACAGTGTCGGCGTTGCCGGTCAGGAACAGCGAGTCCGAGTCCATCAGTTCAGACGTGATGACGACGTCGTTGAAATCGGCGCCGATGCTCTGGAAGCCCTTCTGGAGCCCTAAGGCAGACGCGCCGCGAAAGCTGTTGTTGTAGACGTTGAGCGCGCGGGTGAAATCGAGCGCATCGAACACCTTTTGCGCGGTTTCGGCGCTTGGCGCGCCATCCTTGAAGTCCAGCGTGCCGATACGGGTCTCGATCGAATCCGGCGCCGAGAGTGATTGGAGCGTTTTGTCGCTGACTTTCGCGCTAACCGCCGGTGCGCCCGCAGCGACAACAAGCAACTTATCACCGATCTTGATGGTATCCGACGACAGCTTGTTCTGCGCCTTCAGCGCATCCACGGACATTTCAAAGCGCTCGCTGATCGCGATCAGATCGTCGCCCTTGACCACCACATAGGTGGCGGTGACGGTATCGTACTGACCCTGGGCACGTTGACGCGGCCCCTGGTCGGTAGCCTGCGCGCTGCCGATAGCCAGACAGGCTGTCAGGGCCAGGATCGAGCAGGTGGTTTTAAGACCTGTGGTGAAGGGTGAATTCAAAAATGATGCTCTCTTGGGTTGCATTCGCAATACCTCATCAGATCAGATTGGGTTACTGTGGATTCAAAGCGAATCCCTACTAAGACGCTCTGGTATTGTGGGGGTTTCCCTCTCCTTGGATTAGAGGGTGGCGCGCAGCAGCACCGGGGTGGTTTGAAGCGGCGACTCCGCAAGTCAGAAAGGAGCGCTAGGGTAGGCGCAAATGATTACTCCATCGTGACTGTGATGCCGCTAACTGATCCGATATGCACCTGCAAGATTTTGGTTCGCGGCTCCAGGCATATGATCACGTCGTTCGCATTTTTGAGCCGCACGCAACCCACCGACGCCACCACCCAGAGTGATGCTCCTTTCCAGCTTGGGAGGACCCAGGGAATCAGGAATCCCCGCTCTTTAGGGCGGGGAGAATGTCAACGGCGCCGGATCTACCCACGCCGTGCGGTTTTGCGGAACGAATCGTAGCGGCGGCGCTGGGTCTGGTGGGCAAAGTGCATCGGCATGATGCTCTCGACCGAACGGGGAGTGATGCCGAGCGCCTCCAGCCCGTTGCAGGAGCAGACGCTGTCTACCTGTAGGGAAAGAAAATTGTCGGTGGTGAAAATTTTTACCGGCAGCATACCGAGAATTTTACCCTGCAACCGGGCCAGAGAATCCGGCAAACCGATCACCCGCCGCTTCAGCTCCAGCATCCGGGCAATGTCCTCGACCAATTCCTTGAAGGTATAGACGCGCGGCCCGCACAGCTCGTAGCTCTGGCCGATGGTCGCGTCGTTGTCCAGCGCTGTTTCGAATGCTTGCGCCACGTCGCCGACATAGACCGGGGCGAAACGGGAGTTCGGGCAGGCCAGCGGCAGCACGCGGGCAAACTTGAGCATATTGGCGAATTGGTTGTAGAAATTATCGTCCGGCCCGAAGATGATCGAAGGCTTGAAAATGGTCACGGCCAGATCCGGAACTTGCATGACCCGTTGTTCGCCCTCGCCCTTGCTGGACAGATACTGGCTCGGCCCCTTGGTGGCGTCGGCGTGCAGGGCGCTCATGTGCAGCAGGCGTTTGACCCCGGCCGCGTGGCAGGCTTCCGCCACTTTGCCGGGCAGTTCGACGTGAACGGCGCGGAAACTTTGCTTGGAGAATTCGTGCAAGACGCCGACCAGATTGATGACGACGTTGCAGTCGGAGAAGTGTTGCTGGAGCACCGTGGGATCGTGCACGTCCGCCTCGACCAGTTCCGCGCCGGGCAACACCTCGACTTCCCGATGCCGGTGCGGATAGCGCGTCAGGACTTTGACCGGATACCCTCGATTGGCCAGCCGTGCAACCAGATGCCGGCCGACGAAGCCCGTGCCACCCAACACGCAGATTTTTTGAACTTTCATGCCTGTGCCTGCTCCTCGCTGTTCTTATGCCGCCGTGGCGAACGGGCGCCACGGAATGATCGTTGTCGGGGCGGGGACATGCCTAATGATTCGCCCTTACAATAGCGCCGCGTATTAAGTGAGTTCGGCGGCTGATTCGAGGCAAAATTTACCATAGATCGGCGGCGTGCTCCTCTTCAGCAATGTTGATACAACAAGGATAACCTGATCTTGGAAACAATCTTGTCGACCCTGTTGTTCTACTTGACGCTGGGCCTGTTCGCCGGCGTCATGGCCGGCCTGCTCGGCGTGGGCGGCGGATTGATCATCGTGCCGGCCCTGGCCTGGATTTTCCATCACCAGCAGGTCGGCGACGCCATCGTCATGCATCTGGCCATCGGTACCTCGCTGGCGACCATCGTCGTCACCTCGATATCCTCGGTGCGCGCCCACCACCGGCGGGGCGCGGTGCAATGGCCGGTTTTCTGGCGGCTGACACCGGGCATCGTCGTGGGGGCCTGGCTGGGGGCAGCCATCGCCGATGCCCTGCCCAGCGCGGTATTGAGCAAGGTTTTCGCCATATTCGTGTTGACGGTGGCGGCGCAGATGGGCTTCGGCGCCAAGCCGGCGCCGCATCGCGACCTGCCCGGCACGACCGGCATGCTGACCGCCGGCGGGGTAATCGGCGCGGTTTCCGCCATCGTCGGCATCGGCGGCGGCTCGCTGACCGTGCCGTTCCTGACCTGGTGCAACACGGCCATTCGCCAGGCGGTGGCGACTTCTTCCGCCTGCGGTCTGCCCATCGCATTGGCCGGCACCCTGGGCTTCATCGTCACCGGGCTGCACGCCGCCGGCCGGCCTGATTGGAGCCTGGGCTACATCTACGGCCCGGCACTGGTTGGGATCACGCTGACCAGCATGCTATCGGCCCCGCTGGGCGCGAAGTTGGCCCATACCCTGCCCACCGATGTGCTGAAAAAGGTGTTTGCCGTGTTTCTGACGCTGGTGGGCGTCAAGATGCTGCTGGGTTGAAGGCGATGACCGGAAACTTGCGAACAGACCGGGAGAAAAAAGGGTGATTGGCACCTTGGTGAACACCGGCGCGGTGGTGGCGGGCAGTGCCATCGGTTTGGCGGCCGGAACGCGACTGCCGGAACGCATCAAGATCGTGCTGATGCAGGCACTGGGGTTGGCCACGGTTACCATCGGTTTGCGCATGGCGCTGGAAGCCCAGCACGCCTTGCTGGCGATCGGCTGCCTGCTGCTGGGCGGCATCACCGGCGAGCTGCTGCGCATCGAGCAGCGGCTGGACACTCTGGCCGAAACCCTGAGCCGGACCTTGCGTTCCAACTCCAGCCGTTTCGTCGAAGGCTTCGTCACCGCTACCCTGCTGTATCTGACCGGCGCCATGACCATCGTCGGTTCGATTCAGGACGGCACCCTCGGCGATCCCAGCGTGCTGCTGATCAAATCGCTGCTGGATGGCGTTGCCTCGGTGGCCTTGGCTTCGTCGCTGGGGATCGGAGTGATGGTTTCCGCCGTGCCGGTGCTGCTGGTGCAGGGCGGTATCACTCTGCTGGCGGCGCAACTGGCGTTCCTGTCGCAACCGGCGGTGCTGGACGCCATCAACGCCACCGGTGGGCTGCTGATTCTCGGCATTGGGATCAATCTGTTGCAAATCGGCCGGATTCATGTAGGCAATCTGCTGCCGGCGTTGCTGTACGCCATCATCGGCGCATTGCTGCTTCCCTAGATTTCGCGCTGCGTCAGCTCCCGCAGGCGCCCGAGGTGAACGAACTGTCATGCACAATAGGCTGAAACGGGTGGCGTTAGGCGCCGCTTTCATTGTTTTTTCAATCAGTCCTCTTGCGGTCTTGGCCCAAGCGAAGGCCATGCCGCCGTTGCCGGTCAAGGCCGCGCCGGTGACCCGCGCAACGCTGAATGTCGAAGTCACAGCGGTCGGCACCTTGCGCGCCGATGAAACCGTGGTGGTTCGCCCGGAAATCGCGGGCCGGGTGGCGACCATCCACTTCAAGGAAGGTCAGGGGGTGCGTCAGGGTGAGCCGCTGATCACCCTGGATCAGGAGGAATACCAAGCACAACTGGCTAGCAGCGCCGCCCAACTCGCCCTTGAGGAAAGTAGTTACCGGCGCTTGCAGGACATGGATCGTAAGAACCTGACCAGCCAGCAGAACCTGGACGAAGCCAAAGCCAGGCTGGACACGGCGCGCGCCCAGCAGGAACTGAACCGGGTGCGGTTCAGCAAGACCGTGATTCGCGCGCCGTTCGCCGGAACCGTGGGCTTGCGCCAGGTCAGCCCCGGCGCCTACGTCAAGCCGGGCGATGATATCGTCGCGATGGAAAGCCTCGGCGCGATGAAGCTGGATTTCCGGGTGCCCGAAATCTACTTGGCGCGGCTGGCGACGGGCCAGCGCCTGACGGCGCGGGTAGATGCCTACCCCAACCAAAATTTCGAGGGCGCCATCTACGCCATCGAGCCAGCTCTGGACGAGGAAACCCGCACCGTGCTGCTGCGGGCGCGGCTGCCCAATCCGGGTAACAGGCTGCGGCCGGGCCTGTTTGCTCGGGTCGGTCTGGTGCTGGAGCAGCGGGAGAACGCCCTGGCCGTGCCGGAGCAAGCCATCGTGCCGGTGGGCCAGACCACTTTCGTCTATCGGGTAGCAGACGGCAAGGCGACGATGACGCCGGTCAAGCTGGGACTGCGCCGCCCCGGCCTGGTAGAAATTCTGGAAGGTCTGAACGCCGGTGATCTGGTGGTAACCGACGGGCAGTTGAAGATTCGCGACGGCGCCCCGGTGACGGTGTTGCCCCCGGCGACCGATCAGCCACCGGTCGCACCCAAGGGATAGGTCGCCATGTTCCTCCCCGAACTCTGTATCAAGCGCCCCGTGCTGGCGACGGTGATGAGCCTCGCCATCATCCTGATCGGCGTGATTACCTTCCTGCGGCTGCCGGTGCGCGAGTATCCCAACATCGACGCGCCGGTGGTGTCGGTGCGCACCGTGTATCCGGGCGCCAGCGCCGAGATTATGGAAAGCCAGGTCACCCAGCCGCTGGAAGATTCGCTGGCCGGTATCGAGGGCGTCCGCACCATCAAGTCGGTCAGCCGCGAGGAAGTGAGTCAAGTCACGGTCGAATTCCTGCTGGAACGGGATGTGGACGCTGCCGCCAACGACGTGCGCGACCGGGTGGCCAGAGTGCGTGGCCAGTTGCCGGACGAAACCAAGGATCCGGTGGTAGCCAAGATCGAGGCGGATGCTCAGGCCGTCATGTGGCTGGCCTTTTCTAGCGACCGGCACAGCGCTTTGGAGATTACCGACTACGCCGACCGCATCGTCGTGGATCGCTTGCAGGCGCTGCCGGGCGTGGCCAGCGTCATTATCGCCGGCGAGCGGCGCTACGCCATGCGGCTGTGGCTGGACCGCGACCGGATGGCGGCCTACGGTCTCACCCCGAAGGATGTGGAAGACGCCCTGAAGCAGCAGAACGTCGAACTGCCCTCCGGGCGCATCGAATCGCGCCAACGCGAGTTTTCGGTGCTGACCGAATCGGATTTGCGCACCCCGGCGCAGTTCAACGACCTGATTCTCAAGGAAGCCAAGGGTTATCCCATCCGCTTGCGCGACATTGGTTATGCCGAAATCGGCGCGGCGGACGAGCGCAACGCGGTGCGGGTCAACGGCAATCCCTCAGTCGGGATGGGCGTGGTCAAGCAGTCCACCGCCAACACGCTCAGCGTGGCGCAGGGGGTGCGGGCGCTGCTACCCGGCATCACCGCCAGCCTGCCGGAAGGAATGAAGATTCAGATCGCTTACGATGGCTCGGTTTTTATCGAAAAATCCATCGAAGCGGTTTACCACACGATGGTCGAGGCGCTGGCGCTGGTGGTGGCGGTGATCTTCCTGTTCCTGCGCAACTGGCGGGCAACGCTGATCCCGTTCGTAACCATCCCGGTATCGATGATCGGTGCGTTCATCTTTCTCTACGCTCTCGGCTTTACCATCAACACCCTGACCCTGCTGGGGCTGGTGCTCGCCATCGGCTTGGTGGTGGACGATGCCATCGTGGTGCTGGAAAACATTCATCGCCACATTGAGGGGGGCATGAAGCCGTTCAAGGCGGCGCTGCAAGGTTCCCGGGAAATCGCCTTCGCGGTGGTGGCGATGACCCTGACGCTGGCGGCGGTCTTCACTCCCCTCGCCTTCATGACCGGCAACACCGGCCGACTGTTCACCGAATTTGCCTTTACCGTGGCGGCGGCGGTGCTTGTCTCCGGCTTCACCGCACTGACGCTGACGCCGATGATGTGCTCCAAATTGCTGCGCCACGAAAAGCGGCACAATTGGCTGTTCAACGCGAGCGAACGCTTTTTTCTGGCGATGAACAACGGCTATCGCCGCGCGCTGATCCAGGCGCTCAAGCTGCGCTGGTTGATCGTGCTGGTCTTTTTCGCCACCGGCGCTGGGGCTGGCTGGCTGTTTCTACATCTCAAGTCGGAACTGTCGCCACTGGAGGATCGCGGAGTGTTCATCGGCGTGATCGTCGCGCCGGAGGGGGCGACCCTGGCCTACACCGACGGCTACGCCCGGCAATTGGAACAGTTTTACAAAAACATTCCCGAGGTGATTTCCTACTTCTCCTTCGTGGCGCCCGGTCTGGAAAAGCCCAACCCGGTGAACAGCGCGCTGTCCTTCGTGCGGCTGAAGCCCTGGGAGCAGCGCCAACGCAAGCAGCAGGACATCACCAAGGAACTAGCGCCGAAAATGTTCGGCGGACTGCCCGGAGTGCTGGCGTTTCCGATTAATCCACCGTCCCTAGGCCAGAGCTTCCGCAATCCGGCGGTGCAGTTCGTGCTCCAGGCCACCAGTTACGCCGAGTTGCAGACTCTGGTGGATCGGATGCTGGCCAAGGGCCGGCAATATCCCGGCATGGTCAATCTGGACACCGACCTGCGCCTGAACAAGCCGCAACTGTCCGTCGTCCTCAGGCGCGACAAGATCGCCGCCGTCGGCGCGGATGTCGAGGAGATCGGCCGGACCTTGGAAACCTTGCTGGGCGGGCGGCAGGTCACCCGCTTCAAGCGGGAAGGTCAGCAGTACGACGTGATGGTGCAGCTTAAAGATCAGGATCGCGAGCAACCCACCGACCTGACCGCGATCTTCGTCCGGGGCCGCGACGGGCAACTGGTACAACTGGCCAACCTGGTCGAGGTGCGGGAAACCGTCGCCCCCAAGGAGTTGAACCACTTCAACCGGCAACGTTCGGCCGTGCTGTCCGCCAACATCGCGCCCGGTTATACCTTGGGCGAGGCGCTGGATTTCATGGATCAAACAGCCAAAGAGGTGTTGGGGGAAGATGCGCGAACCGAACTGGACGGCCAATCGCGCGAGTTCCGCGAGTCCGGCGCGACGCTATACGTGACCTTCGTGCTGGCGCTGGTCTTCATCTATCTGGTGCTGGCGGCGCAGTTCGAAAGTTTCGTCTCGCCGTTCGTGATCATGCTGACCGTGCCGCTGGCCGTGACCGGAGCGCTGCTGGCGCTGTTCCTGACCGGCGGCACCCTGAACGTCTACAGCCAGATCGGCCTAGTGATGCTGGTCGGCCTGATCACCAAG
>JBATDL010000793.1:0-2769 GCA_049663445.1 Candidatus Competibacter sp. | reverse complement strand
GATCCAGATAGAGCCAGTTGTTGTTGAGATTGGTCTCGGCGCGGATCAGCAGGTTCGATTCCCGCCCGCTCACGGCGAATGGTTCGGTGTTCAGGGTCTGATTACGGGTGGACTCGTCGAACACGAATGTCTGTTGATGCACACGCTGATCGGCGGACAAGACCAGCGTGACGATTTGGCCGATAACCAGCAACGCCAGGAATAAGCCGAGCAGCCAGCGGAATTTGGACCGCTGCGCCTCGTAGGGCGAGGGCTGATTAGGCGCGATGCCCATGCGCAACGGCGGCGGCGTTTCCAGTCGAAAAGCGGTCTCGATGGCGTCCGGCTCGATATATTCAGCTTGCGACCAGACGATTTCCCGGTCGGTTCGCTCCTGACTGAGCTGGAACGGTGGGGCGATGTAGTCGCTGATCTCGCAGCGTTCGCCGACCCGCACCCGCCAGTAGAACTCGCCCAGCACGTAGCTGACCTTGGCTTTGGCGGTCTGGAAGTGCTTATAGCCGCGATCCTGATAAATTGCCTTGGCTTTCGCGCCATAACCGGTGACCAGCGGCGGTTCGGTCAGCGTGTGGACCAGGCTCCAATGGCCGTTGTACTCCACCAGCCAGCGAAAGCCCTGCTTGCGGTGGAACAGCAGATACTCGCTCCATTCGTAATCGACTTCTTCCACCGTGACGCATCGCCGCAAATAGCCGATTGCCTGATAGGAAGTGCCTTCCAGCGTGCCGCTCGTTCCCAGTGGGATCAACGGGTCGTGAGTGACCTTGGCCTTGAATTTGGACAGGATGCGAAAATTCTCGTCCGTGAGATCGATGATCGAACCGCAGGTGCCACAGGCCAGGGTTTCGCTGTGACCCTTGGCGCGGATGGTCAGGGAACTGCCGCAGCCGGGACATTGAAAGGATTGCGCCTGGATACCGGCGTCCGGTTCCCATCCGGCCGGCATGACCGCGCGCAGGCGAGTCAATTTCAGGTCGTCGAAGCGTAGCTGTTCACCGACGAATACCAGCGGTGGCGTTTCGCTGTAATCGAGAGTGGCGAACACCTGGCCTGGGGCCTGCAAATCCACCACCGGGGCGTCGTATCCCGGCCCGACCCGAATCGGCAGCTCGCCTTCGCCGGCGATGCAACGGGCGGTTTCAATGTTGGTGACCTGATAAGCGCGGCCCTTGAGGGTCACGCTTTGACCGGCGCGCAGTTCGGAAAAGGCCGGCAATGGTTCGGGCGGTTGGATCAGGAAGGTCACCGCGTGGTTGCCCAGCGTTTCGCCCAGCCAGCCGCTGCGCTGGTTATCGAACAGCAGGTGCCATTCGTTCCAGATGCCCTGGCCGTAGCGCAATTGAATACGTCCGACCACGATAAAGCGGTTCTTACGGTAGAGGCCCTCGGTACCGATCTGGATCGGTGACGGGTCAGGCAGCAGTTCCGCCATCTTCCCGATGTTTTCCAGGTTCAGGTCGTGGCGGATCAGCGTGCTCTTGCAGTGGTCGCAGACCGTCAGGATCGATACCGCCGACTGGAACGTGATCGTGGCGCCGCAGGAAGGGCAGTTCGCGGTTTTCATGACCTATTTATATCATCTTCGTGATTAGAACAAAATCCAAAAGCTCAAACCACAATGTGAATATCCACTGGGTCAACAACGCTGTAGTGACACCACTAGCAGTATCAGAGCACCGAAATTCCGTTCCAAGTCCAAGACCTTATCTGGGATATGTTTTGAGGATTTTCTTCCTTCCCTCAGCGCCTCCTGCCTCTTCCGATCACGGAAAAGATCATGAAACGCTGCAAAAAGCTAGTCAACGAGCTCAGTGACTACCTATCTCATACATCATAGCAACAGAATTGAAACTATATTCACATATTTATGAAACACTCTATATCATCAGCAACATTTTGATAAACAAATATATTAAATAGATTCAGAAAAATCGGATCGGGCTATTTTGACCCGATTATATTTTTGATGGGGTCAAAATAGCCCGATTTTACGTTACAAAGGACCATAATAAAAAAAATCAATATATTGTCTCCAAAAAATATCAATTCAGGCTTGTGCTCAATCGATCGCGCGCATACAATAACCTCCCAGATAGCTAAAGAAAGCTTGAAAAGAGCAAACCGCACCGAAAGGGCGGGACGCAAAACCACTGGCCTAACTCCCAAACACCGGGGCATGGTCGCAGGGTTGCCAAGCGAACGTACTACCGCCTCCTGGCACAGTTCCGTTCGTACGGCATGTGCATTTGGAGGTCGGCGATGTCTACTCAATTCCGTTCGAAAGGGTTCAGTCCAATCTCGTGCTTGCTGGGATGGTTGAGCCTTTTTCTGCTGTGCTTTACCAGCAATGTCTTCGCGGCTCAGGTCACCTTGGCCTGGGATGCCAGCTCCGGTCCGGTGGCGGGCTATCATGTCTATTACAGCCAGCAAAGCGGCGGCTACCCAACCACGCCGCAACAAACCACCTCCAATACGACCGCCACGGTCTCTAATCTGGCGGATGGCGCCAAATATTATTTTTTGGTCAAAGCCTACGACAATAGTGGGAACGTAAGTGGTCCTTCGAACGAGGTCAGCAAGCAGTTCGACCCGACCCCACCGATCGTGACGTCCCCTCAAAACGGGCTGGTAGCCGCCTACAATTTTGAGGAAACCAGCGGTACAACCGTGGTCGATGTATCCGGTCTAGGTAATCACGGTGCGATCAACGGCGCCACTCGAACCACGGGCAAGTTCGGCAATGCCCTCTCCTTCAATGGGTCCAGCAAC
>JBATDL010000792.1:0-8923 GCA_049663445.1 Candidatus Competibacter sp. | reverse complement strand
GGGCAGCACGCCGCGGACGCCGCGCAGCTCGCCGCCCAGCGCCAGTTCACCAAGGCATTCATACTGTCCCAGCCGTTCGCGGCTGATCTGACCCGAAGCGGCCAGGATGCCCAGCGCGATCGGCAGGTCGAAGCGACCCCCCTCCTTGGGCAGGTCGGCCGGCGCCAGGTTGATGGTGATGCGACGGCTGGGAAATTCGAAGCGGCTGTTGAGGATGGCGCCACGCACCCGGTCCTTGCTCTCTTTCACCGCCGCTTCCGGCAGGCCGACGATAAACAGTCCGGGCAGGCCGGTAGACAAATGGACTTCCACGCTGACCGGCGGTGCGTCGATGCCGACTTGGGCGCGGGTGTGGACGATGGCGAGCGACATAGAAATCCCGCGTGCCGCTACGGATTGCCGTCAAGCGGGTTGTTGGATTGCGGCGCCGGTCGGCATGGCGGCCTTGCGCTATTTAAGTGCAATGGGAGGTTGCAATGGAGACCCGCTGCGGAGAGGGCACGCCATCCAGTCATCACCGGGAAGGAGGTGCCGCTGAGGTCAGCCATCGCCCTCTTCGGATTCTGCGGGCTTTTCCGCAGTTTTGCGCCGTTTACCGCCGGGCGCCTTCCCTTCCAGTTCGGCAACTTGCTTTTCCAAGGCCTCCAACTTGGCGCGGGTACGGGCCAGCACGGACTGCTGCACGTCGAATTCTTCTCGTGTCACCAGCTCCAGCTTGGCGAAGGCCGCCTGCAGCGCCGCATGGAAGTTCTTTTCCATCTCCGTCTGAAACTGGCGAAAGCTGGGCGGCAGCGCTTCCGTAAAGCGCTTAGCCAAGTCATCGAAAGCTTTGGGGTCGATCATCACGAGTCCTCCGCGTTGGGAATTGCCGTCACTTTAGTTTAACGGGATTTTGCGGTTTGTGCGTGCCGGCCGTCATGCACAAAAACGGTGCAAAACAGGGAGTATGTGCCCAGCTACGGATTGATGACCGGGAAAAAATCCCATGAATTAAATGTAATTAATTGTTTTAATTAAATATTATATTAATGGCACACGATATGCTTTTTTCTGGCGACTAACCGCGCCGTCGACACTGACGGACGGAAGCTGTCCAGACGCAGAAATAACAGGCTGCTCCCCATTGGGGTATTCCAAGCCATAGGAGATTTCGATCCATGAAACTGATCACTGCGGTTATCAAACCGTTCAAACTGGACGATGTCCGGGAGGCACTTTCGGAAGTGGGCGCGCAAGGCGTCACGGTCACCGAAGTCAAGGGATTCGGTCGGCAGAAGGGCCATACCGAACTGTATCGGGGCGCGGAATACGTGGTGGATTTCCTGCCCAAGATCAAGATCGAGGTTGGCGTGACCGACGATCTGGCCGACCGAGTGGTCGAGGTGATTTCCCGGGCCGCCAACACCGGTAAAGTGGGTGACGGCAAAATTTTCATTGTCGAGTTGGACAACGCCGTGCGCATCCGCACCGGCGAGTCCGGACCCGAGGCGCTGTAAGTGTCCACCCGATTGCATCCCGAACCTCGCGGCGTGGCGACCGACTCGCCGGTCCTCGCAACGACCCAAATTTTCCATGCATGACGCCCTATATTTTCAATCCTTAGGAGAACCTTACTAATGACGAGAATGATGCAAACGGCGAAAAACAGCGGTCTGCTGTTACTGACGGTGCTACTGGCGCCGGCGCTGGCGATGGCCCAGGACGCGGCGGCCCCGCCGACCTTGAGCGCGGGCGACACGGCCTGGATGCTGACTTCCACCGCCTTGGTGCTGTTCATGACCATTCCCGGGCTGTCGCTGTTCTACGCCGGCATGGTGCGCGCCAAGAACGTGTTGTCGGTGATGATGCAGTGCTTCGCCATCACCGCGATGATCACCGTGCTGTGGATGCTGTACGGTTACAGCCTGGCCTTCGATACCACCGGCATGACCAAGGAGGCTATTAATCTGTACACCTTCATCGGCGGTCTCGGCAAGGCGTTCTTGGGTGGGGTCGGTCGGGATAGCTTGACCCTGACCATACCGGAAACCGTGTTCGTCACCTTTCAGATGACTTTTGCGATCATCACCCCGGCGCTGATCGTCGGTGCCTTCGCCGAACGGATGAAATTTTCCGCGTTGCTGGTGTTCATGGCGATCTGGTTTACCATCGTGTACGTTCCGGTTGCTCATATGGTGTGGGGTGGCGACGGCGCGTTGCTATGGGATTGGGGCGTACTGGATTTCGCCGGCGGCACGGTGGTGCATATCAACGCCGGTATCGCCGGTCTGGTGGCCTGTTTGGTACTCGGCAAGCGCAAGGGCTATCCGCATACGGCGATGCCGCCGCATAATCTAAATTTCACCATCATGGGCGCCGGGATGCTATGGGTCGGCTGGTTCGGCTTCAACGCCGGCAGCGCGGTGGCGGCCAATGAATCGGCGGGTATGGCCATGCTGGTCACGCAGATCGCGACCGCCATGGCGGCGATGAGCTGGATGTTCGCGGAATGGTTATCCCATGGCAAGCCCAGCGTGCTGGGCATCGCTTCCGGCGCGGTGGCGGGCCTGGTGGCGATCACGCCGGCTTCTGGCACTGCCGGTCCAATGGGGGCGCTACTGATCGGTTTTGCTTCCGGCGTGATCTGCTTCCTGACTGCCACCAAACTGAAGCGGGCGTTGGGTTACGACGACTCACTCGATGTGTTCGGCGTGCATGCGGTGGGCGGTATCGCCGGCGCGATCCTGACAGGCTTGTGCGCCGATGCCAGCCTGGGCGGCGCGGGTTTGGCCGAAGGCATGACCATCGGTGGTCAGTTGTGGGTGCAGACCAAGGGTGTGCTGTTCACCGTCGTTTATTCAGGTGTTCTGAGCTTCGTGATCCTGAAGATTATCGATGTCGTGATCGGCTTGCGGGTCACGGAGGAGCAGGAAACCGAAGGTCTGGACATCGCGCTGCACGACGAGCGCGGTTATAACCTGTAATGTGGGGTGGCGGACACCGGCGCTGCGGGATTCCGGTGTCCGCCCGACATCGCGCGCGACCTTGGATTTCGGTTATATTCCCGCGCAGGTATTGTGTTTTGGGTCAGGCGAACGCTAGAGGGTATCCATGAAGCTAGTCACAGCAATCATCAAACCGTTCAAATTGGACGATGTGCGGGAGGCCCTGTCGGCCATCGGGGTGCAGGGCATCACCGTAACTGAAGTCAAGGGTTTTGGCCGCCAGAAGGGGCATACCGAACTGTACCGTGGTGCCGAGTACGTGGTGGACTTCCTGCCGAAGGTCAAGCTGGAAATCGCCGTGGACGACAGCTTGGTGGACAAGGTGGTGGAAGCGATCTGCTCCACCGCCAATACCGGTAAGATCGGCGACGGTAAGATTTTTGTCTTCGATCTGGAGCGCGCGATCCGGATTCGCACCGGCGAAATCGGTCCCAGCGCGTTGTAACCGCGCCGTGAGGCGTATCGGACAGGGCGAAGCCAACGGCTTCGCCCTTTGCGTTTCAGTGTGGCGGCTTTGCGGAAGTCGGCCGCTCGGCCGGCCAGTCTCGCGGGCCAAGGCAGCGGTCCATCAACCTACGAGCCGGAGCGTTGCTTTTGGCGAACGACACTGACCTGGAATCCAGGGATGACGCCTGGCTGTGGCCTAACCCTCAGCGGGCAATTGCAGTGCCTCCGACAAGGTGTCGAGCGCCTTTATGCTGGTCTGTACTTGCGCCAGCGCCGCCATGGCTTGGTCGTGGCTGATGCCGAGCGTGAACATGGCCAGGGCTGGCAAGCGGTTATTTTCCTCATCCCCCACCCCGATGTAATGCAGCAGGCGGTTGGCGATCAGCACCAGGTTGGAATATTCCGCATACGGTTGGGTGCAGTCCTCATGGTGATGCCAGCGTACGGCGGCGATCACTTCCTCGGGCATGGACCACGATTGCATCAGCCAAGCGCCGATATGCCAATGCTCGGTGCCCAGGACATAGTGCTCGACCGCACTGACAGGTACGTGCCGATTGACCGCTAGAAACCGGTTGAACAGAAAAAAACGGGCCGGGAATACATGGCCCAGCACCAGGTAGCCGAAATTGTGCAGCAACCCGGACAGGTAGGCCAAGCCTGGTTTGACGTCCACTGAGTCGGGTAGCAGCTTGACCAGCTCGCTGACCAGGGACGCGCAGTAGGTGCTGTGTCGCCAGAAGGCTTTCAGGCCGACCGGGCCGTCGGCCGGGATACGGAAAGTCTGGCCCATGCTAGAGCCAAGCAACAGGTTAAGCGTGCTATCGACGCCCAGCACTTGCTCGATTGCGGTTTGCAGCGAGTCCACGGCGACCGGATGGCCGTGCAACGGCGAGCGCGCCCAATACACCACCTGAGCGGCCAGGCTGGGGTCCTGCTCGACGATGTGAAGGATATCCTGGGTGTTGGTGGTTGGATGAGCGCGCAACATCAGGAGACGCTGCACGGTTTGTGGCATGACCGGCAATTCGGTGATGGCCTCGATTCCCTCCTTTAACCCTGCCGGCGTGTAACGGTTGGTAAGGCTGGTCAGGTTTTGCGGCGTGATGGCCTGCCGGCTGAGCAGGGAATCGAGATCATCGACGGGAACCGCGAAGTGTGCCCAGTGCGCCTGGCCGAGCAAACTCCGGAAATCAATATTTCGCATGCCGATCAGGGTGTTGCCGCTGCCACCGTCGAAGTAGATTTCATCCTCGTTCGCCAGGATCAAACTATCATCGGCCAGCGCGGGGATGCCGAAAGCCTCGGGCAGGGGAGGGTGAGCGCCGGCCTTGCAGCCTCGGCTTTGGAAAAAGCGGATAGTTTCGGTGCCGTAAAGGGGCGCCAGATCGCGCCGCAGTGCTTGGCACAGCATGGAAAAATCCAGGATGTGGCTGCCCGGCAGGACAGCCATCATCAAGCCGAAGCTATCTTTCAGCAGGACGATGCGCACCATCCGGCGGAGGGGCAGATCGAGTTGCGCCGCGACCTGCCCGAGTGTTTCGCCGACCGGACAAGTTATCATCCGATAGGGCAACTGCTGTTGATCCAGGTAGCTCCGAACGGTGTCGGGCAGGTTCATGGTGGCGGCTCTGGGAGAAGTATGGCAATGGTCGTTGCGCCCGTCAGGAAGATGGTTCGACTGTGGGAAACGGTCGCTTCTGCCTGAAACACGGGATGATGGTTATGAGTTATCGGCTATACCCTGGTTGGTGGCGGCACGGATCATGTCGGTGTTATCCGGCTTTTCCTCGATAGCTCCGGTTTGCGCAACGGCGCGGTCACCGGTTGCGGGCGGACGGACGGCGGGCGCAAGGCACCGTGCGGACCGGGAGAATCCTGTTGGAAGTTGATCTGCCGTTTGGGCAGTTCGGTATAAAAATCGTATTTGGGTTTGAGCGGCGCGGGGATGATTTCGGGCGCGGCCGGCGGCGCTTTGGTCGCGGCAGGGCTACTCGATGGGACGGGAGCACTGCCGGGTGTGGGTGCGGCAGCGGCGACCGGAGCCGATTGTTGAACCCGGTCGCCCTTGATGTAGGCCAGCAAGCCGCCGAACAAGCCAACCAGCACCAGCGTAATCACCAGTAGACCATGACGGCGTGCCGAGCGGCGGCGGCGCTGCCAAGTCGAGGTGGGCTTGTAGTCGCGTCGGATACTCACATGACCTCCGGAGCCGAAACGCCCAGCAAGGTAAGCCCATTTTTGATGACTTGCCGCGTGGCCAGGCTCAAGTTGAGCCGGGCGTCGCGCAGCGCATCGTCGCTCGCCAGGACCCGATGCTCGTTGTAGTAGGTGTGAAAGGCGTTGGCCAGATCTCGCAGGTAGTGGGCCAGTTGGTGCGGCTCGTGGTTGAGTGCCGCCGTTTCCACCACTTCGGGATAGCGCGACAGCGCCACCAGCAGAGCTTCTTCGTGCGGTTCGACCAGCAGCGCCAGATGAGTCTGGCCGCGCGCCGGGTCGCGAGAAAGCCCTTTTTCGTGCAACTGCCTAAGAACACTACAAACTCGGGCATAAGCATACTGAATATAGTATACGGGATTGTCCTTGGATTGCGATTTGGCCAGGTCGAGATCGAAATCCAGATGTTGCTCGCTCTTGCGCATGACATAGAAGAAACGGGCGGCGTCGTTGCCGACCTCCCGGCGCAATTCGCGCAGGGTGACGAATTCGCCGGAGCGGGTGGACATCTGCGCCCGTTCGCCGTTGCGGTAGAGGATGGCGAACTGCACCAGCAACACGTCCAGACGGTCGGGATTCTCGCCCAGCGCTTGCAGCGCGGCCTTGACCCGAGGGATGTAGCCGTGATGATCGGCACCCCAGACATCGATGACCCAGTCGAAGCCGCGCTCGAACTTTTCCAGGTGGTAGGCGATATCCGAAGCGAAGTAGGTGGTCTGGCCGTTTTCCCGCTGCACCACCCGGTCCTTCTCGTCGCCGAAGGCGCTGGAGCGAAACCAGAGCGCCCCATCCTGCTCGTAGATGTAATCCGTATCGCGCAGCCGGTTGATGGTTTTATTGACCGCGCCGCGTTCCGCTAGGGTCAGTTCCGAGTACCACTCGTCGTAGATTACGCCGAACTCCCGCAGGTCGTCGCGGATGTCGTCCAGAATGGTGTTCAGGCCCAGTTCGAAAATGTAGCGGTAGTGGTGATCGCCCAGCAGGGCGCGGGCACGCTCGACCAAGGCGTCGATGTGGGCTTCCTTGTCGCCGGGAGCGATCACCTCGCCTGCTTCGTTGCGGATCTCGTCCGGAGGTACATCCTGAAACACTTGCGCCGCTGGAGCCATGTAGGCACCGTCGTGTTCGGCATGGATGCGGGCGGCGATGTCGCGCACGTAATCGCCTCGATAACCGTTGCTGGGAAACCGGAATTTTTCGCCGCAGTGCTCCAAGTAGCGCAGCCAGATGCTGGCAGCCAGAATGTTCATCTGCCGGCCGGCGTCGTTGACGTAGTATTCGCGATGGACCCGGTAGCCGATCGCTTCCAGCAGGTTGGCGACGGTGGCGCCGAACGCCGCACCCCGGCCATGGCCGACGTGTAGCGGGCCGGTGGGGTTGGCGGAGACGAACTCCACTTGCACCCGCCGGCCGCCGCCGCCGAGCAGGCTTCGGCCGAAACCGTCCTGCTGTTCGAGGATCTGGCCGACCGTCGCCTGATAGGCGGCGGGCGCCAGGAAGAAGTTGATGAAGCCAGGTCCGGCGATTTCCACCTTGGCGACATGGGCGGAGACGGGCAAGGTTGCCTTGATGCGTTCGGCCAGTTCGCGAGGCTTGCGGCGGGTGGTTTTGGCCAGGGCCAGTGCGATGGTGCTGGCGAAATCGCCGTGCGTGCGGTCGCGGGTGCGCTCCAGCGGAATCGAGGACGACGGATCGATATCGGCGAGCACTCCCTCCTGTTGGAGTTGTTGGAGCGCCTGGGCGATGAGATGGTGCAGATGCGTTTTCAAGGGGAAAGCCTCATGGGGGTTTTCCGGTTAACTGATCATCCCCAGTTTAAAGTGATAGGTGATGAATTTTTTGAATTCGTTGACGATCTTAAATGAATCGCGCAGCACTTCCCGTTGCAGCTTGTTGAGATCCTTGGGGTTCAGGTAATTGTCTTGCGGTATTCCCTGTTTGATTTTGCGCAGGCCAGCCTCGGCGCGCAAGGTGGACAGGTAGGTAAAGACTTCGATCAGTTCAACGCCAAAAGAGGGCTTGAACAGGTTCCTCTGGCTTAGCGCCATGATCCGGTCCACGGTATGGGTCTGCGGCAAGCGGTACTCCAAGGCCAAACTACGGGCGCCGTGAACGATGGGGAAGATCCCACCCTTCTTGATGTCCAGTTCATCGCGGTCTTTTTCGACCACGAAATTGGTGAAAAACCCCAACGGCGTTTCAAACGCGACGGTGGATTTGGCGAACTGGCTGTAGAAGGATCGATGGTCGCCGAGCAGGCGATACATGTGGTCCTTGACATGCCGGAGCAGATTCTCGTCGCCGGCCACCGCCGTGGCGTCGAAGAAGATGGCGAATTGCAGAAAGGAATCGTGGGTCGGGTGAACGATCCATTGAAACAGTTCGTCTTTGTAGGCGGCAACCGATTTGCTCCAGTACGGGTTCGATACCATGATGTTGCCGGGACAGCGCGGATAGCCGAAATCGATCAGGCTTTCGGTAAATTCGCGGGTGATTCGCTCCAGATCGGGGTAACTGAAGCCGTCGCGCAGGATCAGGGCATTATCCTGATCGGTTTTCAGCACCTGCTCCTCGCGGCCCTCGCTGCCCAGCACCAGCAGGCAGGCGTTTTCCAGCAGTTCCGGCGGTGCGATCAGGGCAAACAGCTTGCGCAACAGTTTCTTATTGAGTTCCGACACCAGCTGCATGATGTAGCGGATTTTGATGCCCTTGTCATGCAGGTCACGGATCACGTTGACCAGATCGCGGCTGGCCCACTTCAGGTCTTCCCGGGAACGCGCCCGGTCGATTTGCAGGGCGATCAGATGCGAGTGATTGGAGAGATAACTCAGCAGGTCGATCTGTTCGAGAATGCCATGAATAATTTTACTGTCGCGGATCACCAGACGATTGACGTTGTGGTGAGTCATCCGCAGCAGAGCGTTGAACAGAAAATCGCCCGGCTCCATGCCGATCAGGTCGTAGGTGGCCAGCGGCCCGACGGCTTCGTCCACGGATCGCCGCTGGATGATGGCGGCTTCCCGCAGATCGGTGGCGGTGACGATGCCGACTTCGTCGCCATACTGGACCAGCACCGAATTGGTTTTGTGGGCTTTCATCGCCAGCGCGACTTCGTGGATGGACGCTTCGGCAGACACGAAGACCGGCGGATGAATATAGACATCCTGAATCTTGGCGATGGTGAATGCCGCCAGCTCCTGGCGGTCATCGATCTCGTGCAGCGTGGCGAGTCGCTGGGAAATCTTCTGATTGTAGAAATCCGCCAGCGCTGGATG
>JBATDL010000791.1:0-1845 GCA_049663445.1 Candidatus Competibacter sp. | reverse complement strand
GCGCAGGGTCATCCCGGTCGGGGCGCCCACCACCGGCAAATCCAGGGGCAGTTCCTGCCCGCGCGCCTGTTCACGCATGAATTGCTTGACCACCCGATCCTCCAGGGAATGAAAACTGATGACCGCCAGCCGGCCGCCAGCCACCAGCGTGTGCACCGCCTGCGGCAACGCCGACCGCAACTCGCGCAACTCATCGTTGACCGCGATCCGAATGGCTTGAAAAGCACGGGTGGCGGGATGCTTACCGGGTTCGCGGGTAGGAACGGCTGCGGCAACGATGACGGCCAATTGCTTCGTGGTGGCGACCGGCGCCTGCCGCCGCGCAGCGATAACGGCGCGCGCCACCCGCCGGTAAAAGCGCTCCTCGCCGTATTCCGCCAGCACCCGCCCCAGCTCGACCTCGTCGATCCGCTCCAGCCATTCGGCTGCGCTGCTTCCCGTCGTCGGGTCCATACGCATATCCAGCGGACCGTCCTGATTGAAGCTGAAACCGCGTGCTGGATCGTCCAACTGCGGCGACGACACCCCCAAATCCAGCAAAATTCCGTCAACCCGGCCAGACCATCCCTGCCCGGTGACCACCTCGGCCAATCGGCCGAATGCCACCCGCACGAAGGTGAAACGGGGGTCGTCGCCGAAGCGCTCGACCGCGCAACGCGCCGCCGCCGGGTCCCGGTCGAGCGCCAGCAGCCGTCCTTCCGGCCCAAGCGCCGCCAGCAGCGCCGCTGCGTGCCCGCCCCGGCCAAACGTGGCGTCCACATAGCAACCGTCCGGGCGAAGGTTCAATGCGGCCAGTGCCTCGACCAACAAGACTGGCTGATGCGGCAGTAAAGCGGCGTCACTCATGCGCTAGAACGCCAACGCATCCAGATCGGGCAGCGGCTCAGCAGCCTGATCTTCCTCTTCGGCCAGCAGCGACTCGCGCCATGCATACCAGGACGGTTCGTTCCAGATTTCGAATTTATTTCCCTGCCCCACCAGTACCACTCGCTTCTCCAGGTTCGCAAACTCGCGCAAGGGGGCTGGCAACAGGATCCGGCCGCTGGCATCCAGGCAACACTCTTCGGCATGCCCCAACAATAATCGTTTGAGGGCCCTGGTCCGCTGGTTGGTGCTGGAAAGTTGAATCAGCTTCCGCTCGACCTCTTCCCAAACCGGGAGCGGATACAACAACAGGCAACGGTCGCGATCAATGGTCAGCACCAATTGCCCACCCGCCGCTTCCAGCAGGTGCTGGCGGTACTTGGCTGGCAACGACAGCCGCCCCTTGCCGTCCAGCGATAACGGATTGACGCCACGGAACAACGCTGCACTCCTTGGGACCGAACTCATTCCGCGTCCCACATTTTCCCACTTTTCGCCACCAAACTATAGGAAGGTCAAGCTGTCGCTGTCAAGAAAAGCTAACGTGTAGCCTTTTTATAAAATTCGTTTAAAAATAAAAAGTTAATATTTTTTACAAATAATACATTTATAAAAATACGCTTAAATATAGGGGGTTGACACTTCTTCGGACGGGGCGGCAAACGCGGCGCGCTCCCGCATCTTGTTAAAGCCGTGGCAAGCGGTTACTTTGCACCCTTGCCCAATTTCCACCGAGCAACACCAGCCCCGAATATGCCCGACCGCGACTGCCTGCAACGCTTTCTTTTCGAAGCCCTGCCGATCTGCGGCGAAATTGTGTGGCTTGACGCTACATGGCGGACGGTGCTGGAGCGTCGAGCCTACCCGCCGGCGGTGCGCCAGGTGCTGGGCGAGGCCATCGCCGCCGCCACCCTGCTATCGGCGACCATCAAGTTCGATGGCCTGCTGACCTTGCAAATCCAGACACGCGGGCCACTGCGC
>JBATDL010000790.1:0-2243 GCA_049663445.1 Candidatus Competibacter sp. | reverse complement strand
GGCGCCAATACCCCAGCGGATGTACTGCTGACCTCGGATGCCGGCCGCTTGGCCGCCGCCCGTCAGGCGGGCGTATTGCAAGCGGTACAATCCGAAGATCTCGCAAAGCACATTCCAGCCGCCTACCGCGATCCCGAGGGCTACTGGTATGGACTGTCGGTTCGCGCCCGGCCGATCATTTACGCCAAGGACCGGGTCAAGCCGGCGCAACTCTCCACTTATGAGGATCTGGCTGCGCCGCAATGGCGGGACAAGGTGTGTGTGCGCTCTTCCGACAGCATTTACAACCAGTCGCTGGTAGCGGGGATGATCGCCCATCACGGAGAAGCCAAGACCGAAGCCTGGGCCAAGGGTCTGGTCGCCAACTTCGCCCGCCCGCCCAAGGGCGGCGACCGCGACCAGATCAAGGCCGTAGCCGCCGGAGAGTGCGATGTGACCCTGGCCAACACCTACTACCTGGGTGGTATGGTGAATTCGCTAGATCCGGCGGAACAGGCGGCGGCGGCCAAGGTGGCGGTGTTCTGGCCCGATGCCAAGACCACCGGCGTGCACGTCAACGTCAGCGGCGCCGGCGTGACCGCTTATGCCCGAAACCGCGATAATGCGCTCAAGTTGCTGGAATTTCTGGCCAGTGATTCGGCGCAGCGCTGGTATGCCGACGTCAACAACGAGTATCCAGTCAATCCGGCCATTCCGCCTAGCGCCACCCTCGAATCCTGGGGCACGTTCAAGGCCGATACCCTCAATGTGGCCAAGTTGGGCGAACTGAACGCCGCCGCCGTGCGCTTGATGGATCGGGCTGGGTGGAAGTAGATCCAGCCCAAACGCGTCCTCACCCTGACCCTTCCTCGCGAGGGAGGAAGCGATTTGGAGCACGGGCAGACCGTTGGACTCTGTGGGTGGTCGGGGTCGCTGTCTTGCTGGCGCTGCCGGTATTGACCGTGTTCGTCACCGCGCTGCACCCGGCGGGCGCGGTGTGGCGGCATCTGGTCGATACCGTGCTGGCCGACTATCTCGCGAACTCCTTATCGCTGATGCTCGGGGTCGGGGTCGGTACCTTGCTGGTCGGAGTGCCGGCCGCGTGGTTGACCGGCGTATGCGAGTTTCCGGGCCGGCGGCTGTTCGAATGGGCGCTGCTGCTGCCGATGGCGATTCCCGCCTATATCATCGCCTACACCTACACCGGCCTGCTGGATTTCGCCGGCCCGCTGCAAACCGCCTTGCGCGAGACTTTCGGCTGGACCCGGCACGATTACGGGTTTCCCGAGGTCCGCTCGCTGCCGGGGGCGGTCGCGATGCTGACGCTGGTGCTGTACCCCTATGTTTATCTGCTGGCGCGGGCGGCGTTTCTCGAACAGTCGGCGGCGGTACTGGAGGTCAGCCGCAGCCTGGGCGCCGGTCCGTGGCGGCGTTTCTTCAGCGTTGCGCTGCCCCTGGCGCGGCCGTCACTGATCGCCGGCGTATCGCTGGTGCAGATGGAGGCGCTGGCCGACTACGGCACCGTGCAGTATTTCGGAGTCAGCACCTTCACCACCGGTATTTTCCGGGTCTGGTTCGGGATGAACGATGCCACCGCCGCCGCGCAACTGGCCACGCTGTTGCTGCTGTTTGTCTTCGCCTTGTTGGTGATGGAACGGCTGTCGCGGCGACAGGCGCGTTTCCATCATACCAGCGCTCGCCAGCAACGGTCGTCGCGCGTGCCGTTGCGGGGCAAACGCGGCGGGCTGGCGCTGCTGGCCTGCTCGATTCCGCCGCTGTTTGGCTTTGCGATCCCGGCGGGCGTACTGGTGGTCTGGGCGGCGCGGACCGCACCGCGCGTGGTGGACGAGCGATTCCTTCATCTGACAGCGAACAGCCTGTTGTTGGCGGCGGGAGCAGCCGGGCTGATCCTGCTGCTGGCCTTGCTGCTGGGCTACGGGCAACGCCTGCGACCGCGTCCTCTGGTTCGGCTGGCGGTGCGCGGTGCCGGTTTGGGTTATGCGGTGCCCGGCACGGTGATCGCCATCGGGGTGATGCTGCCGTTCGCCGCCATTGATCGGAGTGTGGACGGCTGGGTGCGCGCCTGGTTCGGCGTGTCCACCGGCTTGCTGTTGAGCGGGACGCTAATCGCGCTGCTGTTCGCCTACTGCGCGCGTTTCCTGCCGGTGGCGCTGCATAGCGTGGAAGCGGGGTTGACCCGCATCCGGCCGAACATGGACGATGCCGCGCGCGCGCTGGGGGCGACGCCTCGGGCGGTGCTGTGG
>JBATDL010000789.1:0-3169 GCA_049663445.1 Candidatus Competibacter sp. | reverse complement strand
GTTCTTGCCGGCTTGCGGGAAGTTGGCGATCGGGTACTCGCCGTTGGCCCCTTGCAGGAACTCCACCCCCAGAGTGGTCACAGTGAAATTCACGTTGGCGAACTCCACGCCGTCGGCGAAAGCCCGCAAGTTGTGGCTACCGTTGCCCAGCCGGTTCCAGTTGAAGGTGTAACCGAAACCGTTGTTGTCGTCGCCACAAGCCGCCACCGTGTCGGGCCGGGTGGTGCCATAAGCCACCCGCTGCTGCACACCGCCGTCGATTTGGATTTCCACGGTGCTGGCCTGACAGATCCAGCCCCGGATCAGCCCGATCCCGCTTTCGAAGGAACCCTGCTGGGGGCTTTCCAGATGGGCGGAAAGTTCCGCTGGCGGGATTCTCACGGTCGGTTGGATGCTGGCCGGATTCCGGCTGGCCCCGGCAATGACGAAGTTCTGGTGCGGTTCGGCCCAGCGCACCGTGACGTTGCTGCCAGCTTGCGGGAAGTCGGGCAGGATAGCTTCGCCGCTGGCGCCCCGCAGGAACTCTTCGCCCAGGGTGGTTACGGTGAAATTGACGTTGGCGAACTCCACCCCGTCGGCAAAGGCCTTCAAGCTGTGGCTGCCATTGCCTAGCCGATTCCAGTTGAAGGTGTAGCCGAAACCATTGTCGGCGTCGCCGCAGGCCGCGACCGTATCTTCCCGCGTGGTGCCGTAGGCCACCTGTTGCCGCGCGCCACCGTCGATTTGCACTTCCACCGTATTGGCTTGGCAGACCCAGCCGCGAATCAGGCCGATGCCGCTTTCGGCCGAGCCTTGTCGTGGGCTTTCCAGGTTGGTTTTATATTGCCCACCGCAGGCGGTGCCGGCATACGGTAGGATATCCGGGATGATCTGCACGCCGGTGCTGTAGATCTGATCGGGTTCGAGCACGCCGGCGGTGTCGAAGGTCACTTCGATCAGAAACGCCGTCCAGCCGACCGCCGGTTTTTGCACGACGCCGAGATACGTGCCGTCGGCCTGCGGGCTCAGCACCTGGCTGGTCCAGACCGGCCCGATCTCCTCCAGCCGGAAATCCCGGGCGTTGGGATTGGTCGCTTGCCACAGTTTGACCTCCTTGGGCCGGGCGGTGGGCGACACCCGCAGCACGCCCTCCCCTTCCAATGCCCAGGTGATCGAGTGGCTGGTTTTGCCATCCAGAATGTCGTCCATCCACGACAGCGCCTTGATGATCGTATCGTCGCTCTGCTTGTGGTCGGTGTTCGGCGTGTAGCGCAGCCACTTGGGGCCGATGAGATCGGCGTAGTAGAACCGCGAGGAATCCGTGGTGAAAAACTGATCGCCGGTGGCGCTGAGGATCAGCTTGGGCATGGTGTAGCGGTCGCGGTAGGAATACGGGTCCACGACCTGCAACAAGGCCCGGCCCTCGGGCGTCTGCACCCGGCAGGGCAGATCGAATTCCACGTAATCCTTCAACGCCGGCGCGAAGAAGCCGTAGGCTTCCCAGTGGTGAATGAACTGCTGGCCCAGATTGAGCATGTCGATCGAGGCCGGCACGATGGCCTTGACACGCGGGTCCACGGCGGCGGTCAGCCAGGTGGTCCAACCGCGCTTGGAGCCGCCCAGCACCAGAAAGTTATCAATCCGCGTGCCCTTGCTGGCGGCGAATTCCTGCACCGTATCCATGGCGCGAACAGCGGCCTTGGTCATCGCCAGATGCACCGCCCACTCCATGTCGCCGGTATCCAGCGCCTTATCCAGGCTGTAGGCGAGGATTTCGTCTTCCTTCCGCCCCCGGTTGGTTTCGTCGGTGAAAAACAGCGGCTGGTTGGGGACCTGCCGGACCTCGGCGATCACCGCGCCGGTCGCGACGGCCGCCGCCCCGACCACATCGGGTATTTCGGTCATCAAACTGCCGCCGTTGCTGCCGCCGTCAATCAACAGAATGGCCGTTTTGGTGGTGTCCAGTCCGAACTGAGGGATGACCAGTACCACCTCATGTTTCCAGAGGGTGCGATCCACCTCGCTGGGCGACCGCCACTGCTGGGAAGTCATTTCGATAAAATAGGCGGTGAATCCAACGCCTTTTTGGGTGTGATAGAGGCTGTAGCCATAGTTGGGGTCCGTTCTGGCCACATAGCGGTCCAAAGCGGTTTCCGCCGCCCAGCCGCCACGAGCCAGGGCGAATGCCAGCAACATCAATAGTGAGACATACCGCAAAAGTTTATTGAATTTATCGAACATGGCGTCTGTTTTCCTCTCTTTTGGGCTTGCATGAAGGTGGTTGCCCTACCGATCGATGTTAATTGAAAGGTGATTAATTATACAGTCGTCGCTGCAATTGGTTCATGGTCCTTATGACTTTTATTCCATGGAAAAAGTCCGCCGGCATGACGGCGCCACCGCGCTCGAATCCAAATTCGAACCTCCATAGCTTTCCCAGCAGACACTCGCTAGGCTAGTTGAGTATCCTGCGGCACCCTACTTCCAACTCTCGTTTCACTCTGGAGATCTTCATGAAACCTTCTTTGTTTGCAGTCGCCCTGTGTCTTACCGCCAGCTTGCTAGCGCCGCCGGCATTGGCCAAGAAAGCTCAGATGAAAAACATCGATTTCGGCGAGATTACCTGTGCGGAGTTCTTGCAGGAGCTGTCCACCAGTTCCGCCGATGACGCGGGCGTCGTGCTGATGTGGATCGACGGTTATCTGAGCGGCGTATCCGGCGACACCAGCCTGAATTGGAAGGATCTGGAAAAATTCAGTACCAACCTGGTCGCCTATTGTGGCAAAAAACCCGACGAGAAGGTCTTGGATGCCGCCGAGGCGGTCGGCATTGCCGAGTGATCGGCGATACTGTTTCTCAACGGTACTGCCGCAGATACCACCATTCGTAAAACCGCTTGGCCTGATGGCCGAACCAGGACGGCGGCAAGGTGATTAACCGTTCCAGCGTGCGCCAGACCAGCATCCCACGATCCAGCATGTCCACGATGCAGATCAATTCGGTCTTGAAGGTCGCGGTCGCCAACTTGCCGTCCAGTTCGGCCAGCAAGTTGGCGGCGGCGGCTCGCGCTTGCAGGTCGGCGATGTGGGCCTGCTTGGGCATCCAGTCCGGCCCCGGAAAACTGCCGGCATCGCCGGCTACGTAAACCCGTTCCCAGCCCGGCACCCGGCATTGCGCGTCGGCCTGGATT
>JBATDL010000788.1:0-1728 GCA_049663445.1 Candidatus Competibacter sp. | reverse complement strand
TAAGGTATCCGCGAACTCGCATGGCGGTGCTGGGACTGCTCTACATGGCGGTCTGGGTAACCTTTTGGCATACATCGACCGCGCTGAACCTCATTAGCGGGATTAGTCTTTGGTATCCGTCGGCCGGGCTGACCTTCGCCATTCTGCTGGAGCAGGGGGCGCGCGCGCTGCCCTTACCGGTTGCCGCCGCCTTGCTGGCCGGTTTGTCCCTCTGGTCTTGGGAGCAGTGGCCCTATTATCTACTCAGCGCTTTTATCCCTCCGCTCGGCTACGCTGTGGCCGCTCATGTTTTGCGAGGCTATGCGAATCGGCGTTTTCATGGAAGGTGGAACTTTAACGATCCACAGCAGGTGGCGATCTTCCTTGCCGCTTCTGCTGGTGGATCTTTGTTCGCGGCGCTGATCGGCACCCAGATTCTGCATTTCGCCGGTCTGCTGCCGTCGCGCGCATCGTTGCCGCAGGCGATGCTGGGTTGGTGGGTTGGCGACTTTATCGGGGTGGTCATTTTTGCGCCGCTGGCCATGATTTTCGCCGCGCCGCTGGCCCGGCGGTTTGGTAAGGAAGAACCGCCGCAACGGTCCAACTCCTGGATAGTGGTCGACCCACCGCCGGTACGTCTGGTGCTGTTGCAGGGGCTGCTGGCGATCCTGCTGCTGGTGGGCTTGTTCTGGATTCCGTACCGCTTCTGGCAGAACCAGCCGTACCCTTTCATGACTCTGCTGTTGCTGCCGGTACTGGTCTGGACCGTGGCGACCCGTGGTATCCGCGGCACTCTGGTGGTCGTGCTGCTGTACGAACTGGGTATCGTGACGATGGTGGCGCTGTTTGGCCAAGCTGACCTGACGCTTCAGTATCAGGTCGTGATGGTAGCCGTGGTGGCGTCCGGCTTGTTGGTTGGCGCGGTTTCCCAGGCCCGGTTGGCCAATATGGCCCGGTTTCGCGATCTGGCCGAGGTGTCCAACGACCTGCTGTGGGAGTTCGACGCCAGTGGTCGGTTGTACCAGTTGAGTGGGCGGTTGGCCCGGACCGTCTCCGCGTGGGAGGATCAGTTGCAGGTGCACTGGAGCCAGTTTGTGATCCCACAGGAGCAGGATACCGATCTGGCCGCGCTGCGGGCGACGGTTGAGCAGCGGCGGCCGTTCCAGCAAATGGTGCTGCGTGCACACCTGCCGGGGCAGGAACAATCGGTCTGGACGCGCAATAGCGGGTTGCCCATATTCGACGAAGACGGCGATTTTTTGGGCTACCGCGGCACCACCACCGATATCACCGCCCATAAGAAGGCCGAGGCGCTGTTGCGGAATTACGACCAGACGCTGGAAGCCGAAGTGGCGAAGCGCACCCGCGTCCTGACCGAGTTCAGCAAGCGCAACTGGCAACTGGCCAATTTTGACAGCTTGACCGCCTTGCCTAATCGCAATCTGTTCTTCGAACACCTGCGCAAGGGCTTGCAGCAGGCCCGGCGGCAATGGCGGCTGCTGGCGTTGTTGCTAGTCGATCTGGATGGTTTCAAGGAGGTGAACGATACCTTCGGCCACGATATGGGCGATGTGTTGCTCCGGAAAGTCGCCGAACGCCTGCAGCGTTGCGTGCGCGCCACCGATACCGTGGCCCGTCTGGGCGGCGATGAGTTTACGGTGATTTTGACCAATCTCGAACAGATCGAAGGCGCGATCGCCGTGGCGCAGAAGATGATCGAATGTCTGGCAGAGCCGGTGCCGCTGGGAG
>JBATDL010000787.1:0-1787 GCA_049663445.1 Candidatus Competibacter sp. | reverse complement strand
AGGGATTTAGGCTGCGCTTGCTGGTTTCATCGTCGCCTTGGTTTCGAGTGGCCGCTTGAGGAAGAACAGGGCGGTGGTGGTCACCAGCGTGCCGACCACGATGGCGGCCAGATAGGGTCCCAAGTGGGTTACTGCGTTGGGAATCGGCAGTACGAACACGCCGCCATGCGGCACCCGCAGCTCGCAACCGAACACCATCGACAGCGCACCGGTCACGGCGGCGCCGATCATCAGGGCTGGAATCACCCGCAGTGGGTCTTTGGCGGCGTAGGGAATCGCGCCCTCGGTGATGAACGCGAGACCCAACACGGCGGTGGCGCCGCCCGCCTCGCGCTCGTCCAGCGAAAAGCGGTTCTTGAACAGCACCGTGGCCAGCGCCAAGCCCAGCGGCGGCACCATGCCGGCCGCCATCACCGCCGCCATCGGTGCGTAAACCTGACTGACGATCAGCCCGGTGGCGAAGGCATAGGCCGACTTGTTGACCGGCCCGCCCATGTCGAAAGCCATCATCGCGCCCAGCAGCAGGCCGAGGAAAATCGCGCTGCTACCCTGCATTCCCTTCAGCCAGGCGGTGATGGTGGCGAGCGCGGCGGCGACCGGCTCGCCCACCACGAAGTACATCAGCAAACCGACCACCACGGTGCCGAGCAGGGGCAGGATCAAGACCGGCTTGAGGCCGTCCAGGGTGCGCGGCAAGCGAATATAGTCGCTCATCCACTTGACGGTGTAGCCGGCCAGGAAACCAGCGGCGATGCCGCCCAGAAAGCCCGAACCAATGGTGCTGGCGATCATGCCGCCGATCATGCCGGGCGCGATGCCGGGCCGGTCGGCGATGGAGTAGGCGATGTAGCCGGCCAGCACCGGCACCATCAGCGTGAAGCCAGCCTTGGCGCCGATCTGGAACAGGGTCCAGCCCAGCGTACCGGCGTTGGCGTCCTCGAACACATTGATACCGCCAATGGCGAAGCTGAGCGCGATCAGCAGTCCACCGGCCACCACGAACGGAATCATGTAGGACACACCGGTCATCAGATGCTTGTAGACGCCGGTGCGGGGCGCGGCCTGCTGGGCCTTGGCCTGCTTGACCTGATCGTCGTGGCTTTCACCACCCGCCGCGCCACCCGCGACCTTGGCTTCGGCGATGGCCTTGCGCACCAGCGCGGCCCCGTCATGAATCGCCGCCTTGGTGCTGGCTTCATGCAGCCGCTTGCCGGCGAAACGGGTTTTGTCCACCTGGGTATCGGCGGCGATGATCACCAAATCGGCGGCGGCAATATCCTCGGCGGTCAGGGTATTTTTCGCCCCGACCGAGCCTTGGGTTTCCACCTTGATGGCGTGGCCCTGATTTTTCGCGCCCTGCTCCAGCCCCTCGGCGGCCATGAAGGTATGAGCGATGCCGGTCGGGCAGGAGGTGATGGCGACGATCTTCAGATGGGCGGCGGGCATGGCCGCTGGCGCGGCGGCAGCCGGAATGCTGGCCAACGCCGCCTTGATCACCCCGGCGCCGTCACGAATCGCGGGTTCGGTGGTGGTTTCGTAGAGCGGTTTGTCGATGAAGCGGGCGGTGTCCACCCGGGTGTCGGCGGCGACGATCACCACATCGGTGGCGGCGATATCGCTTTCGGACAAGGTGTTGCGGGTGCCGACCGAGCCCTGGGTTTCGACCTGGATGTCGTGGCCCAGTTGTTTGGCGGCCTGCTCCAGTCCCTCGGCGGCCATGATGGTATGGGCGATGCCGGTCGGGCAGGCGGTGACGGCGACGATTTTAGCCATGGTGGATGCTCCTC
>JBATDL010000786.1:0-2920 GCA_049663445.1 Candidatus Competibacter sp. | reverse complement strand
CGCTGGCCCAGACCGCGCGGGACGAACTGACCGATCTGTTCGAACGTGATCGCCAGAGCCGGGAGCGCGAGCGCGACGGTGGGTGGGGTTAGTGGGCCGCGATGGATGCAGGCTATTCCCGACGACGATATTCAAACAGGAACGAACTGGATGCCCTTTTTCACCGAACCCGATCACTACGAAAAAACGATCCTGTCCGATCTGCAAGGAGCGTGGCAGGTCCTGCGTGCCGAGGTGGTCGACCATGCCGGTTTTCCGAACTGGGAGCGAGTGCTGTTTCACACCGACGAGGCCATGAGCTGGGAAACCGTACGCCGTTTGGAACGGATGGAGCCGCTGCTGCTGTTGATCCACAACTTGGCGGTACAAGGGGACGCACCGGCGGAAGTCCTGCAACTGATTGAGGATATTGCTGAGATCCTTCAAGAAGTGCAACGCGATTTGAAGCAAGGCAAACCGCTATAAGATCCGGCGCCCTACAATCCGTCCTGCCCTTGCGCGCGACCGCCACCCTCGCTGCTTCCGCTTCCATTGCAGGCGAGGCGCTTTAGAGAAAACATGTCAGGAGATCATCCGTTGTTGCTGTTCCCGCCGGTAAAGATGATGGGATGACCACACGGATTTTCATCGGATAATCCATGAACGATTGCCCTATCCCGCTTGCCGAGTTTCCAGCCCGCTTGGGCTGGAAGCTGGAGCATGAAACCATTTATGCCGATCCTCCATGGCTCATGGTCCGACTGATTCTGTGGTTCCCTCAATGCAATCCATCGATCGATAAGACCGGCATTGTTTTCGATCTCCTCGATCTTCTCGACTCTGCAAGACGTCCGGGCGGCTATTTTCTGCTCAACTGCATCTGTGGATATCCACCAGATGCAGGCATCAAGGAAATGGTATTGGTCAGCCATCCCGATGCGAACACTGTAATTTGGGAGATGGATGTACGCGGGCTAGGTCCCGCCTTGGCGGAATACTGGCGACCGGAAAACGGGTTCCTGAGCTTGGCGTTCACAGCGGAAAGCGAGTTCCTGCGCCTGGTATTCAAGCGGGAGGAATACGAAGCCGACATCCGCACCATGTTGCGCGACATCCGCAGAACCGGAAACGCAGATCTTCCAGTGGGAGAAATTGAGCCGAACTTGAACTTCACCTACGAAGAAGCGATGGCGTTTTGCGATGTGGATTGGCCATGCGAGCCCTTGCTACGCGCCGGAACCGTGCTCGAATTCGGGCTGTTCGGCCCGAACTTGCTGATCATCGATGGAAAGCCTGATCTTGGCTGGCCGGTTCGCCTGTTTACCCACTGGTCGGCACTCGCCGCCTTCAAGCGGTGGATCGGTTATGTGTCTCGGGGGCACGCGATACGCTACGCGCTCGGGGAGGATGCCTGCGGTATGAATCTGCCCTGGTTCACCGATAAGGAGCGACGCAATGATTTCTTCTTGTTGCGCGAACACGAAAGGACAGCCTGTGACGAAGCGGGCACGGCTCTAGCCAGTACCTTGCACGCCTGTTTGTCGGAAGGAGCAACGGCTCCCGGCGTCGAAGTTCGTTACCAGCCCTGCCGAAACCCGGCGGCTCTTTCGGAAATGGAGAGATCCCCGCCACCATCGCCGCCTTAATCGCGGTGTAGTTGGCAAAAGTTCGCAATTTGGCTAACATCCATCCGTGAACTGGACCATCAGCTACTTCAACGAGCAAGTGCGGGAAGAAATCAGTGATTGGCCGGTGGGTCTCTACGCTGACTTCTTGCGGCTGGCCTGCCTCATGGAAGAGCATGGCACGGAACTGCGCCTGCCGCACTCGCGAGCCATGGGCGAAGGACTTTTCGAATTGCGCTGCAAGAGTCAAGAAGGAATTGGCCGGGCGTTCTACTGCACGATGGTCGGACGGCAAATCATCATCCTGCACGGCTTCATCAAGAAGACGCACAAGACCCCGGACAGAGAACTGAAAACCGCGCGCAAGCGCATGAGGGCATTGAAGCGTGGATAACAATCACTTCAAACCGGTACCGCTCGATTTGAAAGCGGAGCTTGATCAGGCCATGAATCGTCCCGGCTTCAAGGAAGCTTGGGATGCGCTGGAAGAGGAATATGCGACCTTGGGTGCGTTGTTCAAGGCGCGCAAGCAGGCCGGATTGACTCAGGAAGAAGTGGCTGTACGCATGGGAACCACCAAGAGCGCCGTGTCCCGCCTTGAGGCGTCACTCAGGAGCGGTAGTCACTCCCCATCGTTCGCAACGCTGCGTAAGTACGCACATGCCTGTGGCAAGCGGCTTCTAATCAAGATGGTATAAATAACCGTATCCGCTGTCTCTTACTACCGGCGTTTCGGTTTCGAGGCTTGCCCGGATCATCCGTTGTTGCTGTTCCCGCCGGTGAAGATGATGGGATGAGCCATCGAAAACAGGACCGAAAATGCCCACCCTGAACTGGATCGGCAAAGACGCCGTCGTCAAACACCACAAAGACGTACCGTTCCGCCTGCTGGAAACGGTGCCGGAATTCTCGTGCCCTCCTCTCCCCTCGGGAGAGCCGGGGGTGATGGAAAGCGGCAACCTGATCGTGCAGGGCGATAATCTGCACGCGCTGAAAGCCCTGCTCCCGCGTTATGCCGGGCAGGTGAAGTGCATCTACATCGACCCGCCCTACAACACCGGCAACGAGGGCTGGGTCTACCACGACAACGTCAACAGCCCGGAAATTCGCCGCTGGCTGGGCGAGGTGGTCGGTAAGGAAGGCGAGACGCTGGACCGGCACGACCGCTGGCTGTGCATGATGTATCCGCGCCTGGTGCTGCTGAGGCGGTTCTTGCGGGATGACGGGGCGATTTTCGTGTCCATCGACGACAACGAGGTGGCGACGCTGCGCTTGTTGATGGATGAGGTTTTTGGGGCGGGAAACTTTGTCGCCTC
>JBATDL010000785.1:0-1522 GCA_049663445.1 Candidatus Competibacter sp. | reverse complement strand
GGTCGGGGACCGTGGAAGGGCGGCGGATTCGCCTGGAACTCCGCGAGCCGACCCGCGACGGCGACGACACCTGGTATCTGCTGACCACGGTACCGGTCGAGGTCGCCGATGCCTGCGCCCTGGCGCGCCTCTACCGCGAGCGCTGGACCCTGGAGAAAGCCTTCTTGCGTTTGACCGTCCAACTGTGCTGCGAGATCGACACCTTGGCCGATCCGCCGGCGGCCCTGTTCGGACTGGCGATGGCGGTCGTGGCCTACAACGGCCTGGCGGTCATCAAAGCCACCGCAACGATGGCGGCTTGGCTGATCGCCACGGCCGGGCACGTCCAGTTGCGCAAGTACCGCAAGCATCCGCGCGGACCCAAGAAGCCACCCGTGAAGCGGACCCACGATCCCCGTCGACCGCCTGTGTCCGTCGCCCGCCTGCTGGCGCAGCGCCAGCAGGCCGATTGAGCCGCAACCCATTGAACGCTCTTGACCATATTCAAAGCCCTGCCGTGGGAGTCTTGCACCCATCCACGGTGGTCTAGTCAAGTAAGTTCCACACTACTTGGCTTCACGAAACATGGACTGGCAAACTCAACTTATCACCCTCTATCTGTTCGTCCGCGAACACTTTGACCAAAGTCTTTGGATTCATGTCCAGCGCTTTGCCCCCCACACGGACTTGAGCTTCACCGACGAGGAAGTGGTGACCCTCTACCTGGCGGGCATCCTGGACAAGCAGCGCGACATCCGAGCGATCCACGACCATGCCCGCGACCATGGGTCCGACTGGTTCCCCCGCCTCCCCGGATACGGCGCGTATGTGCGGCGCCTCAACCGACTGGCGGACGTGTTCCCGGTCCTCTTGGAGCGGCTCTGTCCCGAGGGGCCACCCGCGATCGCCATCGGCCTGACCGATTCCCAACCGGTGGTCCTGGCCCAACAGAGCCGACGGTTCAAGGCCAAGGTAGCCCGCCAGGAATTAGCGAACAGCGGTTATTGTCCCGCCAAGAAGCTGTACTATCACGGCGTGAAAATCCACGTTGTCGGCGACCACCGGCCCGGCACCCCGCCGCTACCCCGCTATATCGGCGTCACCCCGGCCGGGATGAACGACGGCCCGGCCGTGGAGATCGTGGCGCCCACGCTCGCCTATCGGGAACTCTATGCCGACAAGGCCCACGAATACCTCACCCGGCATGCCAGCCCGCCGTTCACCGTCCTGACCCCCATAAAAAAAGAAAAAGGCCAAGCGCGACTGGATTCCGCCGACCGACTCTACTCCGCTGCCGTCTCGCGGCTTCGTCAGCCGGTCGAATCGCTGTTCAACTGGATTCAGGAGAAGACCGGTATCGAGTGCGCCAGCAAGGTCCGCTCCTTTCGGGGTCTCCTGGTCCACATCTTCGCCCGACTCGCCGCCGCCATGTTCCTGTTGAACGCCCGGCCGCAAAGCGCGTAATTCGCATTCAACTGCCAATGCATGCAACTCTTCCTCGACGAGGTTGCCTCCCGCCATCCTGGCGAGCGGATCGTCATGG
>JBATDL010000784.1:0-3271 GCA_049663445.1 Candidatus Competibacter sp. | reverse complement strand
TCCACCAGCTTCACCAGCTTGGTGCCCTCGCGGCTGACGAAATTGACGTCGGCGGCGTGGCTGGCGAGCCAAAGTATCAGTTCATCGAGAAACAGGATGACCGCGTCGTAACCCAGCGCCTGGGCGTGGCGGCTCATGATGCTCAGACCGTCGTCGAGCGAGACGAACGACTCGCCGCTGGCGGCCAGGCTGTGGTAGGCCGAGAAGTACTGGGTGATCAGGTCGCCCACCAGCCGTGACCGCTCCTCGCCGTGGGGCGGCTCCAGCATGGCGGCTTCGAAGCTGGCGGCGTCCCAGCCGCTGTCGAACTCGCCCCAACCGCTACCTCCGCCCTTGTTCAACTGGGCGAAGAACGGGGCGTCGCCCATGCGGTCGCGCAGTTCTCGCGCATCATTGAATAGGCCCTCGGCCAGGTAGAAACCGGGGATCGGGGCGTCCGGGTGTTGCTTGCGCACGAAGTCGGCGTAGCGGCCGAGGATGGCGGATTCCATATCGCGCGCGCCGATCATGTGGTAGGGCACGAGCAGGAACCTGCGGCCATGCGTCCAGCCGTGGCGTGCCACGACATCGGCCAGTTCAGGGATCGAACGGGCCTGGGTGTTGCCGGCCAGCAGCAGGCTGAGCACCGCCATGAAGTGACTCTTGCCGGAGCCGAAACTGCCATGCAGGTAAGCCGCCTTGCTGCCGCCGGTCTGCACGGCTTGCTGAATGAAGACCAGGGCATTGCTGAAGGCATCCACCAACTGTGGCGTGACGACATAGTCGCGCAGCGTCTGTTTCGGCTCGGTGACTCCTTTGGTCAATTGCAGGACGAAGTCGCCCTGATGCACGCGCTCGGGGATGGAGATCAGGTCTTTCAGTAGCGGCATCGGAGGACTCCCTCCTTGCGGCCCGCCTCTTGGAGCGGACCTGTTGTAAGAACGAGCATATCGCCCGGACGTGTCAAAAAGTGCCCGTCAATTTGGATATATAGCGTTCCCAAATCAGTTGCGAAATTTCCCCTCCTTAGCCAAGGAGGGGTGGCGCGCAGCGTCGGGGTGGTTCGAAACGGCGATTCCACAACTCAGAGAGGAACGCTATATGCTGGTCACTTCAGCGGCTTCACGCCGCCCTTGCGGCCGAACCCGAAGCCGATGCGATACACATCGGGCATTTGAATGCGCTGATCGCGCAGGCGTTCGATCAAGCCCAACGACTGAAGGTCATCCAACAGGCCGCGCGCCCCCAGACTCAGACTCTGTGGCGGAAGCTTGACCCCAAGGTTCGAGCGAGCCAGTTGATCCTTCAATCGCTCGATCGTTTGTTCCTCCTTCCACAGACGTTCGAAATCGCCTGCCGCGCAAGGCACAGTCACCTTGCCACGCAGCGGCTGCATCACGAAATCAATCCACGGGTAGTCTTCGGTGGTCACCTCGTTCACGCGAATCCTGGATGCCGACTGCACACCGGCCTGGATGGCTTTGAAGTGAAGTGCGGTGGGTGTTTCCGTCGGCGTGAGTTCCGCCGCGTGGCGAACGGCTTCGCAATAGCTTCGCGGGCTGACCTGCCCCAGCCCGTCGAGCAGGTGATTGACCAGCCAGGTATAGGGCTTGCCGCGCTTGTATCCGCTGGGACCTGATGCCATCGCCCTGCCGGCCAGCCGCTCGAAGAGCGCCTCCTGCAGCTTTTCGTCGGAGCGCAGCGCACGGGGCAGGGGCCAGATCTTTTCTGTCAACATGAAGCGCTGGCCTGTCGCCTCGGTGGCAAGCTGGCGAAACGCTGCGCCTCCCTGCTCCGCATTGGCAGCACACTGAAACATCAGCGCATAGAGATCCGCGCGCTGCCATCTCAGGTCGGACTTGCGGGCCAGCAGCTTCGATGCGTCGGGAAACCCGATAATCTCCCGGTCCTGGAGCATGTCAGGTCGCAGGAATATCTTGAACCGAATGCGACGCGTCGATCAAACATCCAGAGCTAGTTGCAGCAGGGCGCGCGACAGGGGGTGAATGGTGGCCCAGTCATCCGCCAGCCGGTCGAGCGCATCAAACAGTACGACCAGCGACCGACCCTTCGCGTCGAGTTCGGCGTCCTTGGCGCGCAGCAGCTCATCGAAATCCTCGGGTCGCTCGGCCACCCACTGGATCCGTTCCGCCCACTTGGCCGAAACTGGAAACGGCACGCCGAAGCCGGCGTTGTGTGCCAACACCGTCCGCCAGATGGCTCGCGGAGGATGGTCTTTCAGCAGGGCGACCAAAACATCCGGGCTGGGCGCGCGATCTGACGTGCTTTGAGCGCCGAAGGCTTGAACGGCCTCGAAGGCGGAACCAAGGCGAATATCCGGAAACGCCGCCGCTATGTAACGCCGATGCTCTGCCGAGGCGAGGTGTGCCCACCAGAAGCTCTTGCCCGCGCCCCGGATGCCTTCCACCACGCTGCTATCAATATCCAGTGCCTTCGCGTGGCTGGGCGGTACAAAGGTGAATGCGGGGCTGCGCGTGTCCGCAGCCCCGGCTTGATCCACCGCCGGTAGAGATTCGCGCAGCGCCGTGCGCAGTTCAAGGGCGTCACTCATTGGCCAACCCCGGCAGGGCGTCGATGACTTCCTGCACGAACGGTCCGAACGCCAGATCGATATCGGTATCGTCCACACCGCCCGCACTGCGACTGAGCAGGGGGTCGAACTCCTGAAAGCGGGCATTCCAGCGCACGCGCATTGGGAAGTGCGGCGCGTCCTCGTTGTGCAGATCGAAGGTGAACGCGTCGTCCGGCGCATCGGCGCCGGGCTCCAACGGGTCATAGACCCGCTCCTGGAACAAGTCCCACGCACTCTGCACGAAACGGCTGGCCCGCTCTGCCTGATCGCTTTCGGGAAAAAGCGCCTGCACCATCACGATCCGGTCGCGCACCTGGCGCAACACATCCGGTCGTTGTTGCCAATGCGTGAACAACTGCCGATAGCCTTGCCAGTGTTGCGGTGAGTCGGTGGCAAACAGCAAAGCCACCGAGGCCATGCTGCTGATGGCCACGGCGGCCACGTCGTGCAAGCCGGCGCGGCTGTCGATGAGCACGATGTCGGGCCGCTCCTGTGCTTCGAGCAGGCCGGTGATCCGCAGCATCCGGTCGGCGAAGGTCTGCGGTCCGTCCTTTGACGGTATGTCGGCGTATACGCGGGCCAGCTTGCTCAGATAGGCCGTTTCCTCTTGCCCTATTGCGGCGGCGACCCGGATCGAGCCTTGCGCGTTGTCGGCCAAGGGGCTGATTGACACCACGTCGCGCAGGACCTCGTCGCCTT
>JBATDL010000783.1:0-7603 GCA_049663445.1 Candidatus Competibacter sp. | reverse complement strand
TATCCAGTTGAAAGGCATCGCGCCGTGCCCACACGTCAGCGCTGTCGTAGCCGACAAATAGCGGGATATCGCCAAAAATCAGGATCCCTCGGTCATTGGCGAAACGTTTGAGGGATTCCCATTGCCGGTAAAACAGGAATTGTTCGAACTTGCACTGCTCGAAGGCAACCTCGTACTGTTGCCGCGCCGTCGCCAACGCTTTTGCATGGCGGTCGCGCAGCTCGACGGGCCAATCGAACCATCCCAGTCGCTGGTGAGCCGCGTGGATGGCCTGATAAAGCGCATAGTCGTCCAACCAATATTTGTGCTGGCGCTGAAACACCGCATAGGCACCCTGCCCGGCAGCGCCGTGCTGTTGAAACCCTTGATAGGCTTCGCTCAGTCGCCGCTGGCGGTAGCTCCAACCCTCTTCCCCCGTCTGCGGTCCCTGATCCGCTTGCAACCAGCCTGCCTCGATGAGCGGTTCAAGCGCGATTAGTCGCGGGTTTCCAGCGTGAACCGATTGCGCCGAGTATGGGGAAAGATCGTCGTGGGGTGGCCCCAATGGCAGTGTCTGCCAAACGGTGAAGCCGCAGGCGGCCATGAACTCGACGAATCGATAAGCATCCGGTCCCAGATCACCGTTACCGTGGCCACCGGGCAACGAAGTGGGATGCAACAATAGACCCGCGCACCGCCGGCCGAGTGGTGAATCCTGGTTCATAACTTGTTATCTCCTTGAATTGTAAATGTTTTTGTTCTATATGGTCGGAAGGGGCGAATCAGCGAACGGGGGGGGATTCCTGGCCCAGCATCTCACGGGCAACCAAAACCACGCCTTGCTCGGTGCGGTAGAACCGCCGGGCATCCTCTTCCGGAACTTCGCCGATGACGGTTCCCGGAGGAATGATGCAGGCGCGGTCAATGATAACCTTGTGCAGTCGACAATAGCGGCCGATATCGACGCCCGGCAGGACCACGGCATCTCGCAACTGAACGTAGGAATGGACTTGGACCCCGGAAAACAGCAGGGAATGGTTGACGTAACCGCCGGAGATGATGCAGCCGTCCGCGATCATGGAATCCACCGCCATGCCCCGGCGACCTTCGTCGTCGAAGACAAACTTGGCGGGCGGCGATTGATCCTGATACGTCCAGATGGGCCAATGTTCATCGTATAGGTTCAGTTCAGGGTCCACGCCGACCAATTCCATGTTCGCCCCCCAGAACGCATCCACCGTCCCCACATCGCGCCAGTAGCTCTGTTCCTTGGTTTGCACGTCGCGAAACGGATAAGCGATCACTCGGTGCCGCCCGATCAGGCGAGGCACCAGATCCCGGCCGAAATCATGACTGGAGCTTTCGATACCGGCGTCTTCGATCAGTTTTTCGAACAGGAAACGGGTGTTGAACACATAAATACCCATCGAGGCCAACGTGACGTTGCTCTGTCCCGGCAGGGTTTCTGGATTTTGTGGTTTTTCCACGAAGCGGATGATTTCGTTGTGTTCGTTGACCGTTAGCACCCCGAATTCGTGAGCTCGTTCGCGGGGGACCTCGATGCTGCCGACCGTGACGTCGGCCTTGCTTTCCACATGCTGCGCCAGCATTGGACCGTAGTCCATCTTGTAGATGTGGTCACCGGCTAAAACAAGAACGAATTCAGGAGCGTGAGTGCGAATAATATCCAGATTTTGGTAAACCGCGTCGGTGGTGCCTTTGTACCACGAGGATTGGTCGATCCGCTGTTGGGCCGGCAGCAGTTCCAAAAATTCGCCGAACTCGCCTCGCAGAAACCCCCAACCACGTTGGATATGTTGGATCAGGGAATGTGCTTTGTATTGGGTGAGCACGCAAATTCGCCGGATGCCGGAGTTGATGCAGTTTGATAAAGGAAAATCGATGATTCGGTACTTGCCGCCAAAAGGAGTCGCTGGCTTGGCGCGCCATAGGGTGAGGTGCTTGAGTCGGCTGCCGCGACCACCCGCCAGAATGAGCGCGAGAGTTTCTCGGGTTAGCCGGCTAACGAAGCGTGAGGTGATGGCTGCACTCATGCGTTAAATTTCTCTCTCTGTTATGATTTCTCCGTGCGGGCTTGAAATCTCGACGGAGCGGCAGGTCGCTTCCAGGTCAGGCGCCCGCACACGGCGGACAGGCGCTGTACAATTTTCCCAATAAATTATAGTAGGTCTCAAATGCAGCTTTTTGCCACTTGCGGCGCTCTGGTCCGGGTTGCTGAAAGGCGATCGGGAACAAGAGCGGTTAACTTTCCCTGATGATCCATTCTGACCACGAAAGCGTCCAGCAACATTCGGCTTCCTTGGCCGACATCCCCATGATCGACCATGCAGCTCTGCTGCAAGCGGGGCGACATCCGGACCCGGGGGCGGTGCTCGGGCGTCATGATCGCGGTGAGTGCGTGCTAGTCCGAGCGTTCCTACCCGGTGCCCACCAAGTCAGCTTGGTCGGTATCGGACGGCCTCTGCTGCGATTGGCTGATACCGACCTGTTTGAATGGCAGGGTTCACTCGACATGCTGCCGGTGCACTATCAATTGAGTTGGCTTGATGCCAGCGGCAGCCAGTGTGTTGCCTATGACCCTTATGGTTTTGCGCCGCAGTTGAGCCTGTATGATTTGCACCTGTTCAACGAAGGACGCCATATGCATGTTTACCGCGTGCTGGGGGCACATCTGCGCGTGGTGGACGGTATCGCTGGGGTTCTGTTCGCGGTCTGGGCGCCGCATGCCGCCTGTGCGAGCGTAGCTGGTGACTTCAATGACTGGGAAGGCCGGTTTCATCCCCTACGGCGGCGCGGTGAGGTTTGGGAACTGTTCGTACCTGGCGTGGCGGCCGGCATGCGCTATCGTTTTGATATTATCGGCCGCGAGACCGGCAAGTTGCTGCACAAGATTGACCCTTATGGTCGTGGTTTCGAGCGACGGCCAGCCACTACCTCGATTATTGTGGACAACACCCCCTATTCCTGGCGCGATGATCTCTGGGTGCGGCAGCGGCGACAGTGGGACTGGACCCGGTCTCCGCTATCTGTCTATGAGGTACACCTTGGTTCTTGGCAGCGCGACGAAGCTGGTGTTTATTTGTCTTATGAGGAGTTAGCAAAACGTCTGATTGCCTATGTTAGCTCTATGGGTTTTACCCATATTGAACTAATGCCGGTGACTGAGCATCCGCTGGATGCCTCTTGGGGCTACCAGCCCACTGGTTATTTCGCGCCGACTAGCCGCCATGGTACGGCGGATGATTTCCGTTGCTTGGTTGACTGCTGCCATCAGGCGGGTATTGGAGTGATCCTCGATTGGGTGCCGGGCCATTTTCCTAAGGATGCCCACGCCTTGGCGCAGTTTGATGGCGTGCATCTTTACGAATATGAGGACCCTGCGCGCGGCGAGCACCGTACTTGGGGCACGCTGGTATTTGATTATAACCGCAATCAGGTTAAGAATTTTCTGTTGGCCAGTGCCTGCTTTTGGTTGGAGGAATGCCATCTGGATGGCTTGCGAGTTGATGCTGTGGCCTCCATGCTCTATTTGGATTACGCTCGCGAATCGGGTGAGTGGGTGCCGAATCCGTTTGGGGGCAATGAAAACTTGGAGGCCATTGCTTTTCTGCGTGAACTGAATGAGGTTATTCATCGCCGCTATCCGGAAGTATTGATGATCGCTGAGGAATCTACCGCATGGCCCCTGGTCACCCGGCCAGTTTGGATGGGTGGTTTAGGTTTTGATATGAAATGGAATATGGGTTGGATGCACGATATTCTGGAGTATCTCTCGTTCGATCCGGCGTTACGCCGTCATCATCACGAGTTGTTAACCTTTGGTTTATTATACACTTTCACTGAGAATTTCATGCTACCCTTGTCTCACGATGAGGTTGTCCATGGTAAGGGTTCACTATTTTCCAGGATGCCGGGGGACCGTCGTCAACGTTTTGCCAATTTGCGGCTGCTCTATGTTTATATGTGGATGTATCCAGGCAAGAAATTTTTGTTCATGGGTAATGAATTTGCACAAGAACGTGAATGGGACTGCGATGGCGTGCTGGATTGGGAGTTGCTGCGTTTGCCGGAACATCGGGGTGTGCAAAAATTGCTTCGTGACCTCAATCTATTATACCGTTCTATAGATAGTCTATACGGTCTGGAATTCAACCAGGATAGTTTTGAATGGTTGGATTGTCATGATGCGGCTCAGTCGATTGTAGTGTATTTACGCCGTAATGATGGTGATAATCGGCTTATGGTGGTTGCGTTGAATTTTTCGGCTGTAGGCCGCTTTGGTTATCGTATTGGGGTGCCTGTGTTAGGGTTTTATAGAGAGGTATTGAACTCTGATGCTAGTTGTTATGGGGGTAGTGGCTTAACTAATGCTACTAAAGGGGATATTCTTGCTGTATCGGTTTTTCATATGGGGCAAACTTACTCATTGGTAGTGGACTTGCCTCCGTTGGCGGGTGTGGTGTTTATGTCTTGTTAGTCGTTTTTTGTAGTGGATTGGTGCGACTAATTCTTGCTGGAGTTGCTTTGTGAAGTTGCAACAACTACGATATCTAATTGCGATTGTACGTAATAACCTGAATATTTCTGCTGCAGCTGAGAGTTTATATACCTCACAGCCAGGTATTAGTAAGCAATTACGGCTGCTGGAGGAAGAACTAGGAGTTGATCTGTTTAGCCGTAATGGTAAACACTTAACCGAAGTCACCCCAATCGGCTGTCATATTATTACTAAGGCAGAAAATATTCTGCGCGAGGTAAATAATATACAGATTTTGTCGGAGGAATACCGTGACGACCGGCGTGGTAGCTTATCTATTGCGACTACACACACTCAAGCACGCTACGCCCTGCCACCGGTTATTAAAGTATTTCGAGAGCGTTATCCTGCAGTAACTTTACAAATTCATCAGGGTTCTCCTGAGCAGATTGCTGAGTTAGTGCAATCGGGTAAGGTGGATTTTGCTATTGCTACTGAAGCTTTAGAGTTGTTTGATGATTTAGTAATGATGCCCTGTTACGTTTGGCAGCATTGTATTTTGGTGCCGAGCGGTCATCCATTAAGCGAATTGTCTTGCCTAACTTTGTGTGATGTTGCTCAATATCCACTGGTGACTTATGTGTTTGGATTTACTGGTCGCTCACAGTTGGATGAGGCTTTCCGTAGTGTTCAGATTAAGCCGAATGTCGCGTTTACTGCGACGGATGCGGATGTAATTAAAACTTATGTGCGACTGGGCATGGGAGTCGGTATCGTTGCACGAATGGCGTATGATCAATCTCAAGATCAGGATTTGGTTCAATTAAATGCAAGCCATTTGTTTGCGACAAATACAACCAAAATTGGATTTAGGCGAGGGACTTTTTTGCGTAGTTATATGTATGATTTTATTGAGCTCTTTTCTTTACATTTAACCCGAGAGCGTGTACAGGAAGCTGAGCAGGCTTCTTCTCCCGAGGAAGTGGCTGTTATTTTTGATTCTTTGGAGTTACCTTTGTGGTGAGGTTTCTATTTTTTTAAAAAAATCTTAGATGATGATATAAAAAAGGAAACGCGCATGACGGTCCCCTCAGCTATTATCCTGCGTCTCACTTTATTGGAACGATTTGAAGCATTAATCGGGTGCTTGGATACATTTTGCACGGCGGTTCGACAGGACACGGCATTATCATCCTGGGTATCACGTACCGAGATTGAACTGGCGACTAACCTCGACATGCGGTTGAAGGCAATTCAGCTTTATCGGGCGCTTTGGTATGAAGATGGTAAGGATGGCAGGGAAACTCTCACCTGTCCTGGTATTGTCGGCGCTAGCCCCGAAACCTTGATCGCGGCACATGCCTGTAACGCTGCGAAAGATGACTTCAAGCAAGCCGTGCTGGCTTTGAAAACGCTCGGCCGGATCGAAGCGAATGCAGCGATGACCGATCTCCACCACCGTCAGGAACCGGTGGCGGCGGCGATGCGGCGCATGGGGGCCGCTCGTCTGAACCTCAAGCAAGCGTACCGACACCTCCCTCTACTTGAGCAATGGCCGTTGAAAATCGGCTTCACATGGTCCAAACAGGGTCGCGTAATCCAGCGCACCAGCGTGACCGCAGCTCGTCGGTTATTGGAACAGCGGGTCGAAACCCCGCAGATCCGCCTGGAACTGCAACGGTTGACCGAAGTTCCCGTCGATGAAATGCTGGCGCGCGTGCGCGGTGTTTGCCCCCACCTGCGAGCTAATATTGTCTTCGCCGATCATCAAGGTACCGGAGTGCGGCGACGGTTGATGCAGGTCCCTCTGCCGGTGTTGATACCCCTGCGGCACGATGAGCGCCTGCCCGAATTTGTGCCAGTCGCGCCCGAACCCGTTGCCAGTCCCCGCTTGCGGCGGGCCGATGTGCGAATTGAAGATGAACCGTTTTTACCTTCGATTCGTATTCATCGTTATCGGTGTGTCTATCGTTGAGAGTTTGAGAGCTGTGCAGTTGATTAAAGATGATATAATATCATTTAATATATGCGTAAAACGAGCACTTCGCGTGAAATGTCATAAACTATTTTCGAAGCGCTGCGGACAAGAGCTCGTCCGACCGCGTATTTTTTCTGTCATTACAACACTCAACCCCCTCCAGGAGAACCGCCCATGTCATCGCGCGCCCGTGTGTGGCCAGGCAAACCTTATCCGCTCGGCACAACTTGGGATGGCAAGGGCGTCAATTTCGCGCTCTTTTCTGCTCATGCCGAAAAGGTCGAACTGTGCTTGTTCGATTCTTCCGGCCAGCGCGAGATCGAGAGACTGGTATTGCCGGAAAATACCGATCAGATCTGGCATGGCTACGTACCTGGACTATGGCCGGGCACCTTGTATGGCTACCGGGTGTTTGGTCCCTACGAACCGCAGATCGGCCACCGTTTCAACCATCACAAGCTGTTGCTTGACCCCTATGCCAAGCAGTTTTACGGTTCGCTGCATCTGCGCGACGAGCACTGTGGTTACCAGGTTGGTCACTCGAACGCCGATCTATCCTTCGATACCCGCGACAATGCCCACGACATGCTGAAGTGCGTGGTGGTGGACACTAGCTTTAACTGGGATGGAGACCGCCTGCCCGAAACCCCCTGGAATCGAACGGTCATCTACGAAACCCACATCCGCGGTTTCACCATCCGCCACGAAGGGATACCCCACCATCTGCGTGGTACCTTCGCCGGGATGGCCCACCCGGAAATCATCAAATATCTGCAAGCGCTGGGCGTCACCGCCGTTGAATTGATGCCGGTCCATACCTTCGTCGATGACCGGTTTCTCACGGATCGTGGCTTGCGCAATTACTGGGGCTATAACACCCTGTGCTTCTTCGCGCCGGAATCGCGCTATCTGAGCGGCGGCGATCTGGCCGAGTTCAAGACTATGGTCAAACGCTTGCATGACGCCGGCATCGAAGTGCTGCTGGACGTGGTCTACAACCACACGGCCGAAGGTAACGAATTCGGCCCGACGCTCAGCTTTCGGGGCATCGACAATGCCTCCTACTACCGGCTCATACCTGACGACCGCCGCTTCTACATCAACGACACCGGCTGCGGCAATACCCTCAACCTGATCCATCCGCGAGT
>JBATDL010000782.1:0-6904 GCA_049663445.1 Candidatus Competibacter sp. | reverse complement strand
AGATGAAGGTGGTGCAACGACGACGGGACGGCAACCTGGTGACGGTCTCCCGCTCGGGTGAAATCACCCTGGTGGACGATCAAGGCCGCGAGCGGGAGCGTTACAAGGTCCCCTACGGCGCGGAGCTGACGGTCAAGGACGGCGACGCGGCCGAGGCCGGTCAAGTCATCGCCCGCTGGGACCCCCATACCCATCCGATCGTCACCGAGGTGGCCGGCTCGGTGCGCTTCGCCGAGTTCGAGGAAGGCATCACCGTGCAACGGCACGCCGACGACATGACCGGCCTGACCAGCCTGGTGGTGATGGACCCCAAGCAGCGCGGCGCGCAGGGCAAAGACAAGCGACCGCTGGTGCGGCTGGTGGACTCCTACGGCAACGATCTGTTCATCCCCGGCACCAGCAACCTGGCGCAATATCCGTTGCCGGCCGGCGCCATCGTCAACCTGGCCGACGGCGCCGAGGTGGCGGTAGGCGACATCGTCGCCCGTATCCCGCAGGAATCCTCCAAGACTCGCGACATTACCGGCGGCTTGCCGCGGGTGGCCGATCTGTTCGAGGCGCGCAAGCCCAAGGAACAGGCCATCCTCGCCGAGAAATCCGGCATCATCGAGTTCGGCAAGGAAACCAAGGGCAAGCAGCGCCTGGTGATCCGCGACAAGGGCGGCGACGTCCTTTACGAGGAATTGATCCCGAAGTGGCGGCATGTCGGCGTGTTCGACGGCGAGTACGTCGAACAAGGTGAAATGATCGCCGACGGCGAACCCAATCCGCACGATATCCTGCGCCTGCTCGGGGTGCAGGAACTGGCCGCCTACCTGACCAAGGAAATTCAGGACGTCTACCGGGTACAGGGCGTCAAGATCAACGATAAGCATATCGAAGTGATCGTTCGCCAGATGCTGCGCAAGGTCGATATCATCGATCCGGGCGAAACGCCTTTCATCAAGGGCGAGCAGATCGAACGCACCCGAGGGCTGGAAGAGAATGATCGAGCCGAGGCCGAAGGCCGGATCAAAGCGGTCTGGCAGCCCATCCTGCTCGGCATCACCAAGGCTTCGCTGGCCACCGAGTCGTTTATCTCAGCCGCCTCGTTCCAGGAAACCACCCGGGTGCTGACCGAAGCAGCGGTACGCGGGCTGCGCGACGATTTGCGCGGGCTGAAGGAAAACGTGATCGTCGGCCGGCTGATCCCGGCCGGCACCGGGCTAGCCTACCATCTACAACGGCGGCAAGGTTGGATCCCGAGCCAGCTCACCTTCAACAGCAGTCATGTGTTCGAAAGCAGTGAATCCGAAGCCAAGGTCATCAGCGATGACGACAAAAGCGATGACCGTGAGGGGGGATCAAAAGATCTGACTGTGTAGGCCCGCAACCACCAGGGCGCTGAAGAAAGGCGGGGGACGCGCGACGAAGCCCGCCTTTTTTCTTGCGATCCTTTCCTGACCCATCCGCTGCCTTAGCGCATTCCCCTCGATTTCGGTCCGCAAACCCCATGAGCGCCCTGCTGGAAACCTGCAATCTGATCAAACACTTTCGCGGGGTCAATGCGGTGAATGGCATCGACCTCGCCATTCCGGCCGGCTGCTGCTTTGGCCTACTCGGCCCCAACGGCGCGGGAAAAACCACCACGGTCGAGATGTTGGAAGGCATTCAGCAACCAACTGCTGGCCACATCCGCTATCGCGGCGAGGCCTTGGGACCACGCTTCCGTCAGGAAGTTGGCATCATGTTCCAGTCCACGGCGTTGCAAGACTTCATTACCGGCCGCGAAAACCTGCGGATGTTCGGCAGCTTCTATACCCGGACCCTGCCGCTCGGTGAATTGATCAGCGCCTGCGCGCTGGGCGAATTTCTCGACCGCGATACCCGTAAGCTGTCCGGCGGTCAGCGCCAGCGGCTGCTGCTAGCCATCGCCCTGGTCAACGACCCGGAACTAATTTTCCTGGACGAACCCACCACCGGCCTCGATCCGCAGGCTCGCCGCAATTTCTGGGAATTGGTCCACCGCATCAAGGCGCGCGGCAAGACCATCCTGCTCACCACGCATTATATGGAGGAGGCTTACCATCTGTGCGACGAAATCGCCATCATGGACCATGGCCGGATCATTGCCCAAGGCACGCCGCACGAACTACTGGAGGCCCATTTCGATGACGTGGTGCTGCAATTGCCGGCGGCGGACTTTCCCGATCCTCCCCCCCCGCTATCGCACACCGTGGTACGAGGCCGAAATTCGGTGGAAATCCTGACCCGCGACGTCACCGCCGCCATCCGTGAGTTGCTGGCCCGCGACATTTCACTGGCGCGGCTGCAGATCCGGCCGCGCACCCTGGAGGATCTGTTCCTGGAACTGACCGGCCGAGAATTGCGGGCGTGAACTTCAAACGCTTCTGGGCGGTATTCGTGCACCGCAACTGGGAATTCCTGCGCGACCGGTCCTCGCTGACCTGGAACCTGCTGTTCCCCATTTCCCTGATCGCCGGCTTCACCTTCGCCTTTTCCGGACCGGGACTGGATCTTTACAAAGTGGGGCTACTCCACGATACCGGCGACCGCAACGGCAGCGAATTTTTCCAGACCCGCTACATCCGCTTCATCCCCATCACCGATCTGAGCGCCGCGCTGATCAAGGTCGAACGCCACCAGCTTGATATGCTGTTCGACCCCGCCGGGCAACGCTACTGGATCAACGAGGAATCGCCGAAAGGCTATGTGCTGGAGCGGATACTGCGGGGCGCCGACGCCCACCCGACCTTCAGCAAACAAAGCGTGAGCGGTCGCGCCATCCGTTATGTGGATTGGGTGCTACCCGGCGTACTGGCGATGAACATGATGTTCAGTTGCCTGTTCGGGGTCGGTTACGTGATCGTGCGCTACCGCAAGAACGGGATGCTCAAACGTCTCAGGGCCACCCCACTGCTGCCGCTGGAATTTCTTTCCGCCCAAATCACCTCGCGGTTGCTGCTGGTCATGGTCTCGACCGTGCTGGTGTTCGTCGGCACCGACCTGTTTGTCGGTTTTGCCATGTTCGGCTCTTATCTCGCCCTGTTCGTGGTATTCACGCTCGGCGCGGTCAGCCTGCTCAGCCTCGGCTTGCTGGTCGCCGCCCGCGCCACCAGCGAGGAGCTGGCGGCGGGACTTCTGAACGCATTGAGTTGGCCGATGACGTTTCTGTCGGGCGTCTGGTTTTCGCTGGAGGGCGTGCATCCCTTCCTGCAGCAGTGCGCCCAACTAGCGCCACTGACACATATCATCGATGCCTCGCGCGCGATCATGATCGATGGCGCCGGTCTGATGGATGTCTCCGGACACCTGCTGGTGCTGGCCGCGATGAGCCTGGGCTTCATGCTCATTGGCGCCTGGATGTTTCGGTGGGAGTGAGCGATCTCCCGGCATCCCGACTGCACGGCCTGTTGGTGGGTACAGCGGTTGGCGATACGTTGGGCCTGCCCGCCGAAGGTCTCTCGCGCCAGCGCATCCGCCGACTGTTCGGAGGACGCTGGCGACAACAGCTGGTGTTTGGATACGGTATGGTCAGCGACGACACCGAGCACACCGTGTTTGTCGCCCAGAGTCTGCTACGCCACCCCGCTTCGCCCGAACGCTTCGCCCACCGGCTGGGCTGGTGTCTGCGCGGCTGGCTGCTGTCCCTGCCAGCCGGGATCGGTTTCGCCACCTTGCGAGCGATTGGCAAACTCTGGCTGGGTTTTCCGCCGGATCGCAGCGGTGTGTATTCCGCCGGCAACGGCCCGGCGATGCGGGTTGCTGTTATCGGCGCCTGCTTCGCCACCGACCCCAACCGGCGCACCGCCTATGTCGCCGCCTCGACCTGCATCACCCATACCGACCCCAAGGCACTGACCGGCGCGACCGTCATCGCCGAATTGGCGGCCTGGATCGTGCGGGATCGATTGACCGAGCGGCCGGCGTTGGAAGCGTTCATCGCCTTGCTCCGCTCCTGCGGTCCGAAGGATCGGGAATGGCTGACCACTGTGGACGCCATCGCCCAAGCGGCGAGGGACAACACCACCGTCATGGAACTGGCGGACCGACTGGGACTGGCGCGGGGCGTCACCGGCTACATCCACCATACCGTGCCGGTCGTGGCCTATGCCTGGTTCCGACATTGCGGCGATTTCCGGCGGACCCTGACGGCCGTGCTAGACTGCGGCGGCGATACCGATACCACCGGGGCGATTGTCGGCGCGCTGGCGGGCGCGACGGTGGGAGCCGCCGGCATTCCGACCGAATGGCGATCCCACATCGCCGACTGGCCCCGCTCCCTATCGTTGTTGGAACCCATCGCCGACCGACTGGCAACGGTGGCAATTACGGGTCAATCTGCCGCGCCGGTGCGTTATTTCTGGCCAGCCATCCCGTTGCGCAATCTCGTGTTTCTGCTGATTGTGCTGGCACACGGCTTCCGGCGCCTGCTACCGCCATATTAACCTCGATTCCCCTTGCGCTTTCGGCGAAACTGATCACACTGGCCGGAATTCCCCAGTCGCCATGCGAGGACACCATGTCGCACCTGCCATCACCCCCGCTGACCTTGGCCGCCGCGACCCGCCAACTGAACCTGAGTTGGGCACTGGGCTGGATCATGATCGTCGGCTTCACCGCCCTGAGTTACTTCATCGGCCAGATCGTGGTTCTTCCTCCCTTGCAGGGCGTCCCGGCCGGAACCATGACCCTGCTACTGTTGGTGCTAGCCGGTATCGAAATCGGCGTGCTGTCCTTCGTTCGCGGCAAGATCCTGAGCGGCAACGCGCGGCTGTTGCGCGACCAGGCTCCGCCTACCCCAGTTGCGCGTTACATCAGTGCCAGCTTCATCACGTCGGCCATGACCGGCGGTATCGCGATCTATGGTCTGGTCGCGTACCTAATCGACCGTTTTGCCTGGGCACCCGCCGTCTTCGCCGTACTAGCCTGCCTCACGCTGCTGTACTTTCGTCCCGATCCCAGACAACTGAAGCGTCTGCTGACCCAACCACCGATTGGATAAACCCGCCGCCATCGCCTTGATGCGACCCGTTCCCTTCCCTATGGTCGCGGTTACCCTCGCCTATAATTATGGGATTACCATGACCAAAGTGAGGCATACCCATGACCACGCCTTCCGCGTCGCCCACCCCCGACAGCAAGAAACCCGATTTCAACAAACTCGCTCAGAATTTTTCCAAGATCATCGAACAAAGCCAGCGGATACTACAGGAATTCCTCAAGCGCCAAGAAAGCGGTGACCAGCTCCCGATCATGGACCCCGCTATCATCAGCAAGTCCTTTCAGGAACTGTTCGACAAGCTGCTGAAAAATCCGGACCAGTTGATCGCGGCCCAAGTCAATTTCTGGAAGAACTACCTCGATCTGTGGCAGGCGACCTCCCAGCGGATGCAGGGCAAGGAAAGCAAGCCGCTCATCGAGCCGCCGCTCGGCGACAAGCGCTTCAAGGACGAGCAGTGGGCGGAAAACGCGGTATTCGATTTCATCAAACAGTCCTATCTGCTGGCCGCCGACAGCTTGCAAGGGCTGGTGCACAAGGTCGAAGGACTGGACGACAAGACCGCCCGCAAGGTCCAGTTCTACACCCGTCAGTTCGTGGACGCCATGGCGCCCACCAATTTCGTGCTGACCAATCCGACCGTGCTCCAGACCACGCTCGATTCGGGCGGGGACAATTTGGTCAAGGGCCTCCAGAATCTGCTGGAGGACGTGGAACGCGGTCGCGGTCAGTTGCAGATCAAGATGACCGATCTCAAGGCCTTCAAGCCGGGCGAGAACATCGCGGTCACACCGGGCAAGGTCATCTTTCAGAACGAGTTGATGCAACTGGTTCAATACAACCCCAGCACCCCGACCGTGCACCAGCGGCCGTTCCTGTTCGTCTCGCCCTGGATCAACAAGTTCTACATCATGGATATGCGACCCAAGAACTCGATGGTCAAGTGGATGGTGGACCAGGGGTTTACGGTGTTCATGACCTCCTGGATCAATCCGGACGAACGGCTGGCGCACAAGAAGTTCGAAGACTACATGCTGTCTATCGTGGAGGCGATGGATGCCATCGAACAAGCCACCGGTGAGCGAGACATCAACGCCGCCGGCTACTGCCTGGGCGGCACCATCCTGCTGACCACACTAGCCTATCTCGCCGCCAAGAAAGACAAACGGGTGAAGAGCGCCATCTGCTTCGCCTGCATGACCGATTTCAGCGAGCCGGGTGAACTGGAAGTATTCATCGACGAGGAATTGATCACCCTGCTGGAAAAACAGATGGGCGAGCGCGGTTATCTGGATGGCAGCCAGATGGCGGGCGTATTCAGCATGCTGCGCGCCAACGATCTGATCTGGTACTTCGTGGTCAACAATTACCTGCTGGGCAAGGACCCCTTCCCCTTCGATCTGCTGTACTGGAATTCCGATTCCACTCGGATGCCGCGAGACATGCACAGTTTCTATGTGCGCAACATGTACCAGAAGAACTTGCTGCGCGAGCCGGGCGGCATCACCCTGGCCGGCGTGCCTATCGACCTGCGCAAGATCAAGACGCCGGTCTGCTTCCTGTCGGCCTTCGAAGACCACATCGCCCCGTGGACCTCCACCTATGCCGGCACCCAACTGGTCGGCGGACCGGTGAAATTCGTGCTGAGCGGATCCGGTCACATCGCCGGGGTCATCAATCCGGCCTCGTCGGACAAGTACGGTTTCTGGCTCAATCCCAACACCCCACCGAATCCCGATGACTGGTTCAAGGACGCAGTCAAACAGAACGGTTCCTGGTGGCCGGACTGGCTGGCCTGGCTGCAACCGCACGCCGGCCCGCAAATACCGGCCCGCACACCGGGCGACGGTCAGCTGAAACCGATTGAAGACGCACCGGGTTCCTTCGTCAAGATGCGCTACG
>JBATDL010000781.1:0-1514 GCA_049663445.1 Candidatus Competibacter sp. | reverse complement strand
GCTCGGAGTCTGCCGCTGCTGCGAGCCATCGCCCGCTCGACCGTCAGCAGGGTGACTGTATCCACCGGCGAAAGCGGATGGCTGGAACTGGAGATCGAACCATGAAACGGGCGCTGGTGACCGGCGGCAGCGGCGATCTCGGTCGGGCGATCTGCCAGCGCCTCGGGCGCGACGGTCTGTACGTCATCGTCCATGCCCGCCAACATCCCGAACGGGCGGCGGTGGCGGTCGATGCCATTCGGGCGGCGGGCGGTTCGGCGGAAGCGGTCGCCTTCGATGTCGTCGACGAGGATCAGACTCGCCAGGCACTGACGCGGCTGCTGCAAGCCGGGCCGATTCAGGTGCTGGTCAACAACGCCGGCGTTCACGCCGACGCACCGATGGCCGGCATGTCGAGCATGCAGTGGCGGCAGCCGATCGAGGTGTGCCTGCACGGCTTCTTCAACGTGACCCAACCGCTGCTGCTGCCGATGCTCGGCACGCGCTGGGGTCGCATCGTCAACATCTCCTCGCTGACCGGCGTCACCGGCAATCGCGGCCAGACCAACTACGCCGCCGCCAAGGCCGGACTGCACGGGGCGACCCGGGCGCTGGCGCTGGAACTGGCCTCGCGTGGGATTACCGTCAACGCCATCGCGCCGGGCATCATCGAAAGCCAGGCCACCGAGGCGGCGTTCGACGCGGCGGCCATCCGGCGGCTGGTGCCGATGCAACGGGCGGGGACGCCGGACGAAGTAGCCGCCCTGGTCGGTTTTCTGGCCTCCGAGGAAGCAAGTTATTTGACTGGGCAAATCATCGGTCTCAACGGCGGCATCGCCTGAGCGCCGACCATGCCGATCGCCGTCGTCATTCCCGCCTATAACGAGGCCACCACCATCGCCGGCATCGTCCACCGCGCCCGGCGGCAAGTGGAGACGGTGATCGTGGTGGACGACGGCTCCGGCGACGACACCGCCGCTCAAGCCGAAGCGGCGGGGGCACAACTATCGCGTCAGTCGGCCAATCAAGGCAAGGGCGCAGCCTTGTGGCGCGGGATGCAAGAGGCGCTGGCGCAAGGCGCGGATGCGGTCATTACCCTGGACGCGGACGGCCAGCACAACCCCGAGGATATTCCGAAATTGCTGGCCGCCGCCCGAGCCCAACCCGGTCGCCTGATCGTCGCCGCTCGGCTGGAACGTCGCGAGCGCGCGCCCGGCCTGCGCCGTTTCGCCAACGGCATGGCTGATTTCTGGATTTCCTGGGCGGCCGGCTATCCGATCCGCGATACCCAATCCGGGTTTCGACTCTATCCGGCCATGTTCCTGCATGTTGCCACCGCGCCCGGAAGCGGGCGGCACGGCTTCGCCTTCGAAAGCGCGCTACTGATTCAGGCCGCCCAGCGGGGTTGCTATCCGGCGACGGTGGCCATCGAGACGATTTATCACCCGCAGGGCCGCCCCAGCCATTATCGGCCATGGCGCGACACGCTGCGCATCGTCGCCATGGTGGCGTGGGAACTGCTCGGACGCGGCCTG
>JBATDL010000780.1:0-4945 GCA_049663445.1 Candidatus Competibacter sp. | reverse complement strand
GGGCATTCTCGAGGGCACCGGCGCGCCGCCACTGGATGCGAATGGTTTTGCTGACTTGTCTATCCCTTAACCCCGATTCGCCATGAGGAGTAAACGCTTATGGAACTCATCACGGGTGCTGAAATTCTCGTCCGTTGCCTGAAGGAAGAAGGCGTCGAATGCATGTTCGGTTATCCGGGCGGCGCCGTGCTGCACATCTATGACGCCCTGTACGCTCAGGACGACATCAAGCATGTGCTGGTCCGCCACGAACAGGCCGCCGTCCACGCCGCCGAAGGGTACGCCCGCGCCAGCGGCAAAACCGGCGTGGTGCTGGTCACCTCCGGCCCCGGCGTCACCAACGCCGTTACCGGCATCGCCGACGCCTACATGGATTCCATTCCGCTGGTGGTGTTCTCCGGTCAGGTGCCCACGGCGCTGATCGGTAATGACGCTTTTCAGGAGGTGGATGCGGTCGGCATCACCCGGCCTTGCGTCAAGCATAACTTCCTGGTCAGGGACATCAAGAATCTGGCCGAAACCGTCAAGAAAGCCTTCTATATCGCCAGCACCGGCCGACCCGGCCCGGTGTTGATCGACCTGCCAAAAGACATCACTATCGGCAAGGCCGAGTTTCACTATCCGAAAAAAATCAAGCTGCGCTCCTACAACCCGACGGTTAAGGGTCACGCAGGCCAGATCCGCAAGGCGGTAGATTTGATCCTGTCCGCCAAACGGCCGGTGCTTTATACCGGCGGTGGGGTGATTTTGAGCGAAGGCTCGCCGGAACTGATCGAGCTCACTCAATTACTCGGCTATCCGATCACCAACACCCTGATGGGACTAGGCGCCTACCCGGCCACCGACCGGCAATTCATCGGCATGTTGGGTATGCACGGCACCTATGAAGCCAACATGGCGATGCACCATTGCGACGTGCTGATCGCCATTGGTGCCCGCTTCGACGACCGGGTGACCGGTAGGATCGACAAGTTCTGCCCGGAGGCCAAGATCGTCCATGTGGACATCGACCCGGCGTCGATCTCCAAGAACGTCCAAGTCGATATTCCCATTGTCGGCTCGGTGCCGAGCGTGCTGCGCGGCATGATCAACGTCGTCCGCGACGAAAAGCTCAAGCCCGACGCCGAGGCGCTGGACCGCTGGTGGCGGCAGATCGACGAGTGGCGGGCCATAAAGTCGCTGAGCTACCGCCAAAGCGACGAGGTGATCAAGCCGCAGTACGTGATTCAGAAGCTGTACGAGGTGACCGAAGGTAAGGCCATCATCACGTCCGATGTCGGCCAGCACCAGATGTGGGCAGCCCAGTACTATCTGTTCGACCGGCCACGGCAGTGGATCAACTCCGGCGGGCTGGGCACGATGGGTTTCGGCCTGCCGGCGGCGATGGGAGCCAAGCTGGCCTTCCCCGATCAGGACGTGGCCTGCGTCACCGGCGACGGCAGTATCCAGATGATGCTGCAAGAACTGTCGACCATGAAGCAGTACTTCACACCGGTTAAGATCGTGAACCTGAACAACGGTTATCTTGGCATGGTGCGACAGTGGCAGGAGTTTTTCTACCAAAAGCGCTATAGCATGACCTACCTGGAAGCCCTGCCGAATTTCGTCATGCTGGCCGAGGCTTACGGCCATGTCGGCATGCGCATCGAGAAGCCGGGCGATGTGGAAGGCGCGCTGCGCGAGGCGTTTGCCATGAAGGATCGCACGGTATTCCTGGACTTTATTACCGATCAAGGCGAAAACGTGTTTCCGATGATCCCTTCGGGGGGCGGCCAGAACGAGATGCTGCTGGCCGAACGCGACGAGATGGTCTCGACTCACGACGAAGGCATGGTGCTGCTGTGAACAATAACAATGATCGTCATTTGATTTCGATCCTGATGGAAAACGAGGCCGGCGCCTTATCGCGGGTGGCCAACCTGTTTTCGGCGCGCGGCTATAACATCGAAAGCCTGACGGTCGCGCCCACTGACGACCCGACACTGTCGCGGCTGACCCTGGTCACCTACGGCAACGAGCAGATCATCGAGCAGATCGTCAAGCAGCTCAACAAGCTGATCGACGTGGTCAAGCTGATCGACCTCAGCGAGACCGACGCCATCGAACGCGAACTGATGTTGGTCAAGACCAAGGCCAGCGGTGAGCAACGGGCCGAGATGAAGCGACTGGCCGACATTTTCGGCGGGCATGTGCTCGACGTGACCGAGGCGACCTACACCATCGAACTAACCGGCACCGGCAGTAAGCTGGACAGCTTCCTGCGCGCGATTGAGAAGGAAGCCATCCTTGAGGTCGTCCGCTCCGGTGCTACCGGCATCGCCCTCGGGCAGAAGGCGCTGCGCGTCTGATCTCCCGTCAACCCCGCGCCATCCCCGCCGGGTCCACCGGTCGGGATGGCCTGTTTTTTACCGTTCAGGAAATTGCCCCATGAATATCTATTACGACAAAGACGCCGACCTGTCGCTGATCAAGGGTAAAACCGTCGCCATCATCGGCTACGGTTCCCAAGGCCACGCTCACGCGCTCAACCTGCGCGATTCCGGCGTTGAGGTAATCGTCGGTCTGCGGCCGGGCTCCGCCTCCGCTGTCAAGGCCGAAACCGCCGGTCTGACGGTCAAGCCGATCGAGGACGCCGCCGCCGCTGCGGATGTGATAATGATCCTCGCACCCGACGAGCATCAGGGTCAGATTTATCGGCAGATCGAAGCGAAGCTCAAGAAAGGCACGGCGCTAGCCTTTGCCCACGGCTTTAACATCCACTTCGGCCAGATCGTGCCGCGCGCCGATCTGGACGTGATCATGATCGCGCCCAAGGGTCCGGGCCATCTGGTGCGCTCCACCTACACCCAGGGCGGCGGCGTACCCTCCCTGATCGCGGTGGCGCAGGACGCCTCCGGCCAGGCCAGGGAAATCGCGCTGTCCTACGCCTCGGCCAACGGCGGCGGCCGAGCCGGCGTGATCGAAACCAGCTTCCGCGAAGAGTGCGAGACCGATCTGTTCGGTGAACAGGTGGTGTTGTGCGGTGGCCTGACCGCGCTGATTCAGGCCGGTTTCGAGACCTTGGTCGAAGCCGGCTACGCGCCGGAGATGGCCTATTTCGAGTGCCTGCACGAGGTGAAGCTGATTGTGGATCTGATCTACGAAGGTGGCATCGCCAACATGCGCTACTCGATCTCCAACACCGCCGAGTACGGCGACTTCAGCCGTGGGCCGCGCATCGTCACCGAACAGACCAAAGCCGAGATGCGCAAAATTCTGAACGAAATCCAGACTGGCCAGTTCGCTCGCGAATTTATCCTGGAAAATCAGGCCGGCGCACCGGTACTCAAGGCCAACCGCCGAATCAGCCGCGAGCATCCGGTCGAGCAGGTCGGCGAGAAGCTGCGCGGCATGATGCCGTGGATCAAGGCCAATCGCTTGGTGGATACCAGTAAGAATTGAGGTATTAGGTAAAAAAGCGGGGCGTGGTGTTCGTTCTCTACACACACGCCCCGCCTCTTACGTTTTTATGGTAGGCAAAGGCAAGAACACATGCGTTATCAGGGGACAATAACTCATTGGAACGATGGAAAAGGCTTCGGATTCATTACACCAGAGCATGGTGGCGAAAAAATTTTTATTCATGCCAACGCATTAAATCGCTGTCAGGCCCGCCCCCAAATATCCGATGTAGTAACCTATGAGATTGAGATTAACGGCAAACAAAAATCAACAGCAGTAAAAATAGAATATCAGGAGTCACCGATAAAATATTCCACTTTTAATATGGGTATCAACGGAACGATAACTGACTGGAACGATAAAAAAGGTTTTGGGTTTATTACTCCAGACGATAGCAGTGAAAAAATTTTTCTACATATAAACGCACTAGCAGCCGGACAATGCCGTCCACAACTATCTGATTCAGTAAGCTATGAAGTCGGATCTGATGATCAGCGGAGACCCTGCGCAATCAATGTAAGATATAGAAATTATCGATTCAGATCTTCTTTTTTCAATTTATCTTTTCTTGGACCAATCACATTTTTTGCCATCCTATTTTGGATGGCTATTAAAGATATTATTCCTTTGTGGATACTTATAGTCTACGTCAGCGCCAGTTTTCTCACCTTACTTGAATATGCTTTTGACAAGCACAAAGCGCGCCAGAGAAAATGGCGAACATCCGAAGCAATGCTGCATGCCCTTGAATTATTAGGGGGTTGGCCCGGCGCATTGATTGCACAACGAATTTTTCGGCATAAAAATAGGAAAATCGCGTTTCAAATCTCATTTTGGATGATTGTCTTGATTCATCTTTCTTTCTGGGTGTGGTTTCTGGTTCAGAGACCAGACTGGTTATTGAAATTATCTAGTTGGTCATGGATTTCCGGGTTATTCATGCACTCCACACGAATTTATCCATGAACTCGAAATGGAATGCTCACATGACTAACGATCCCCCCGAAACCCGCCGCTCCCGCAGCGTTTATCTGCTACCCAACCTCTTCACCACCGCCGCGCTGTTCTGCGGCTTCTACTCCATCATCGCTGCCTTGCGGGGCCACTTCGAACCCGCCGCCATCGCGGTTTTCATCGCCATGGTGCTGGATGGGTTGGATGGCCGGGTCGCCCGGCTGACCCACACCGAAAGCGAGTTCGGCGCTCAGTACGACAGCATGGCCGATCTGGTCTCCTTCGGGCTGGCGCCGGCCCTGATCATGTACACATGGGCTTTGGGCACTATGGCAGGCATGGGGCCATTTCTGTCCAAGCTCGGCTGGCTGGCGGCATTTTTCTACACGGTGATGGCGGCGCTGCGGCTGGCCCGCTTCAATGTGCAGATCGGCAGCACCGACAAGCGCTACTTCACCGGCCTGCCCAGCCCTTCGGCGGCGGCCATCGTGACCGGGCTGGTCTGGTTCTGCACCGATCTCGGCCTGACCGGCACGCAGATGCTATGGCC
>JBATDL010000779.1:0-7694 GCA_049663445.1 Candidatus Competibacter sp. | reverse complement strand
GAAGGTGGCCTCGCCGTCGGCAAACGCCAGCGGCCCGGCCAGTTCCAGTTCCAGTTCCACGCCAACCGCCTCGCCCGGCGGGATATTGCCGGCGCGGATGGTGAATACTTCGGGTCGCTCTTCTTCGGCGATGGCGGCGCGATGGCCCTGGCGGAGGGCTTGGTCGGAGTCGTCCCGCGCCGCGCCGCGCTCCTTCAAGACCCCTTCGATCACCCGCTCCCCGACTTGCAGGCGGAATCGGGTGACGCCGGCCCGTGCTGGCAGGGGGAAGATGTAAGTGGCTTCCAGCGGTTCGGCATGAGCGTTGACGAAGGTTTGCGCCACTGTCAGCCGGTACAACAGGCCGGTGATGCGTCCGTTCACCGTCAGCGATTCCCGGTCTCTTTCCTAGTCTTTGATTAATAATGGTTTTTTCTCGAAAATTTATCAGTGTTTAATAAAAAATATATTTATAAATCAGTTAGATGAGCAAAAGAGACCGGGAACCGCTGGTTCACCGTCAGTCGTTGCAGCGGCAGGCCGCCGCGCGCGGTGTTCAAAGCACCGAAACCGGCCTTTTCCTCTTCATCTTCGCGCCAGGCCGGCGCTTTGTCCAGAACCGTCATCGTCTCAATCAGGGGCATCGGAATTCTCCTCGGGGGCATGGGCGACCGTCCGCAGAGCCGCGCTGAGAGTTTGGAGTGCGTCGTTCAACCGATGGTCAGGTTTGGGATAGCGTCGGCGGTCGAGCAGCAGCCGCGCGCCGGGCGCCAGGGTGAGTTCCAGTAGTTCCGCCGCTGGCAAGACCGGTCTTGTCGGGGTACAGGCAACCAGCGTGGCGCTGGAAACAGTGCTGGGCGCCCGCTCCCAGAACCGTTCGCCGACCGGTACCGGTTCCGCCACGCTGCCGGCCGGCGGTTTTTCGGCGGTGGGTGTCCGCGCCTCGATCGCTGGTCGCGTCCGCCAGTCCGGCGGTAGACCGATCAGCGTCGCCAACCTGGCATCCGTTTGTCCCGCCAGTTCTTCCTGCACGGTTTGCAGGTTCAGGCCGCGCGATTGCAGGGTCTTGATCGCCAGCAATTGCAGCAGGTGACGATCGCAGTAATACGCCGTGCGCCCGCGCAGTTCCGCCGGCCGATCCAGCAACCCTAGCGTGGTGTAGTAGCGCACCAGCCGTTCGTTGGGTTGCCAGCGCACCCGCTTCGATGCGCCCGCTTCCTCGGGCAGCAGCGCCAGCAACCGCCGGCTGCGCTGCACCAGTTCATCAAGACGCCATAAGGATTCGTTCATAGGATTCACAGGTCGTTACAACACCGGCATATAACAGTGTATTAATAAAGACAGCCACTTGCAAGGGCCAATTCACTGCTACCGGCTCAGAGTGCGCCGCTTCGAGAAAAATCGGGAAATCCACCACCGGACTCAGTGGTGGGACCGGTCAATGAGAAGAAATTGGCAATCGATTTGGCGGTGGTGCAACAGAATCTTGGTTTAATCGGGCTTCAGGTCGGGCACCTTCCTCAAGCACATGCTGGGATGCACCGGCGTAATCGGTGTCAGGCGACACCAATTACCTAAGGATCAAGTATTACCTTACCCATCAATCGGTTCGCCGCGTTCCTCTTCGGAGATGATGGCGGTCTCGGCGCACGCCGCATCAATCCAGGCTTGCACATGGATGTCTTGACGGACGGTATCAACATAGCTCTTGGCTAATTCCGGCAAAGCAACGCCATAGGTATGAAAGCGCAGCGCCGCCGGTGCGAACATGGCATCGGTGCAGGTGAAACGACCGAACAGCCAAGGACCATCCCCGTCGCCGACCGCCAGACGACAGGTGCTCCAGAGAGCCACCACCCGCTCGATTTCCGCCTTGGCCGCCAGCGAGGGCACGACGCCTGCACGTCGGTTACGACAATTGAAAGGCAATTCCTCGCGCAGCGCGGCGAAACCCGCATGCATCTCGCTGGCCGCCGAACGGGCCAGTGCCCGCTCATGTACATCGACCGGCCAGACCGCTGGATACCGTTCAGCCAGATATTCTCCGATCGCCAGCGACTCCCAAATCACCCGGTCGCCGTCCAGCAGGACCGGAACCCGGCCAGAAGGGGAATAGCGGGCAATCTGGGCGGCGGTGTCCGGGACATGCAGCGGGACGGAAATCTCCTGAAATGCTACCCCCAAGTGCCTCAGCAACAGCCAGGGGCGTAGCGACCAGGATGAGTAGGTTTTATTGCCGATAACCAGGGTGAGGGCGGATATCATGGGGAATCTCCTTGTAGGTAAATCATCGAAGTGAACGAAATTTTACGGACGCCAGAACGGCTTGCTACCTTCCCGAAGTGCGTCGGTACGGCTGATCCCGATATCCTTCAGCATCCTGTCGTCAAGGGCGAGCAGTTCGCAGCGCTGGCGATAGACCGCATACTGATCACGCAGCCATGCGAGCGTGCCGCGAGTTTGGCCTGGTAGTCGGCCTGTTCGCGGGCGAAACGCTCGGCCGCCCGTGCCTCGATCTTTGTTTTCGCCTCGGCGATGGCTGCCAGACGATCCTCGCGGCGCTTGAGCTCGTCCGGCACGCTCATCCCATCGGGGGTGTTGGTGCCATCGGCCTGTTCGGCCAAGGCCAGCAGTTCTTGGACCTCCGCCTTCAGGTGCGCCTCGATGATCCTGGCGTGCTCATGAGACAGGGCGCTATGGCGACTGGCATGGGCGTGGATCTGGTCCAGGCTGACGGTGCCGAAACGGCTGATCTGATTCTCGCGGGCGACTTGGAGCCCCTGCACAAACACCGCCTCGAACTCACGCGCGAAGCGTCGGCGGAAAGTGGCCAGGGTGTCGTGGTCTGGATGTCGATGACAGGCGATGTAACGAAACGCCAGCGAGTCGTCGGTCGCCCGTTCGATCTTGCGGCTGGAGTAGCAGCCGGTGGCGTACCCGTAGATCAACAGCGACAGCAACAACGCCGGGTGGTAGGCCGCGCTGCCCCGACCGGCATAGGCCCGTTCCAGATCGCTCAGATCCAGCTTTTCCACCACCTCCACCACGTAACGCGCCAGGTGTCCCTCAGGCAGCCACTCCTGCACCGAGGGCGGCAACAGAAAGTCGATGTCTCGGTCGATCAGGGGGAACTTGCTCATCTTCGCCAGCCCTTGAAAGTGACCCGGCCATTTTACGCGACCCCCCGCGTCAGGTCAGGCTCTACGTCCGACAAGCTGCTAGAGTAGCGCGAAATAACAGCGAGAGATGGACTATGAAAAGGCTGGCGGACGCATGACCGAACAGAGCATTCGGCTGCTGGTTTTCGCCGTCCGGCGTCGGGTTGTGCTGAAGTATCTCGGTGTGTTGTTGCTGTCGATGGCGCCGATGGCGGCCGTGCCAGTTCTCGTCGCGCTGCGATACGATGCCTATGAGAGCGCGAGCCGCTTTGCCCTGGTCGCTCTGCTGCTGGCCGGTGGAGGCGGGTTGGCGCGCATCGGCGCGCCCCAGAAAATCCAGATCAACGAGGCGCTGGTGGTCACGGCGCTGGCCTTTCTGATTGCGGCGATTTCGATGGCCTGGCCCCTGATGGCGGAAGGGCTGGCCCCGCTGGACGCCCTGTTCGAGGCGACCTCCGGCGTGACCACTACCGGCCTTTCCACCCTGCCGACCGTCGAAGGCCACGGTCCCACCTTCCTGTTCGCCCGGGCCTGGTTGCAGTGGTATGGGGGGTTGGCCATTACGGTGCTGGCGCTCGCCTTCATTCTCGCACCAAGCGCGGCCACCCGCCGGCTGGCCGGCGCCGAAACCGAGGCGTCGGAACTGGTGACCGGCACCCGCTGGCGCGCCCGGCATGTACTGGCGGTGTACGTCGCGCTGACCGTCGCCGGCGTGATGTTGCTCTGGCTGACCGGGGCAACACCGTTTGATGCGCTGATCCATGTGCTGGCGGCGGTGTCCACCGGCGGCTTTGCCGGTTACGACCGTCTGGACAGCCTGGGCCCCTGGCCCAGCTTCGCGGTGCTGGCTCTCGTCATGCTGTTCGGCGCGACCTCCTTTTCGCTGCAATATCGCGCCTGGAGCGTGGGACCGCGCCTGCTGTATGCCGACCGGGAGGTGCGAGCCCTGTGGCTCGGCTGCCTGATCACCTTCGCGGCACTGGTCGCCTGCTTCGCCTTCGCCGGTCCGCTCCGGCTGGCGGACGCCGCCTTTCTGGCGATCTCGGCTCAGACCACCACCGGCTTCGCCAATACCACGATAAGCGAATTGCCGACGGCGGCCCAGTTGGTGTTGATCGTCAGCATGGGCATCGGCGGCGACATGGGCTCGACCGCCGGCGGTATCAAGGTGCTGCGCTGGCTGGTCCTGATCCGATTGCTGCAACTGCTGTTCGCCCGCACCGCCGCGCCGCGCCACGCCGTCATCGAACTGTATGTCGCGGGCCGCCGGCTCAACGGTGTGGAACTGGAGGCAGTGATCGGTATCGTGACCGCCTATGCGCTGGCCGTGCTGCTGTCCTGGTTGCCGTTCCTGCTGTATGGCGTCGATCCGCTGGCCGCCCTGTTCGAGGTCGTGTCCGCATTATCGACCTGTGGCCTGAGCGCTGGCGTCTCCAGTCCCGACCTGCATCCATTGCTGAAAATCGTGCTGTGCGCGGATATGCTGATGGGGCGGGTCGAAGTGATGGCGCTCCTCATCCTGGTTTACCCGCGAACCTGGTGGGGCAGAACGGCGGAGGAAGCATGAGAATTGCGTTTGTCGGCGCGGGACTGACCACGGTTGGCGCGGCGGAAATTCTGATCCGCCGCCGGGCGGAAGTGGTGATCGTCGAACAGGACAAGGAGCGCATCGAGACGCTGGCCGACACGCTCGATTGCGGTTTTATCCACGGCGACGGCTCGAAGCCGGCGGTGCTCAGGGAGATCGGACCTCAGCACACCGACGTGTTGTGCTGCGCTACCGACAACGATCAGTCCAATATCCTGGCCAGCCTGGTTGGGCGCTCGCTCGGCTTTCGCCGAATTTTCACCAAGATCGACGACGCCGAGTTCCAGCAGGTCTGTATCGAACTGGGCTTGAGCGACCTAATCATCCCGCACCAACAGGCCGCGCGCGCGCTGGCCGACCTGGCGTTCGGCACCCTGCCCGAGGATTTCGCCGAGTTTTTCAAATGCGGGGCGCGGCTGTTTTTCTTCATCGTCCGCGAGGAGGATGTGGGTCCGGTCGAGGAATTGTCGCTGCCGAAACGCTGCGCGGCCATCTGCATCTACCGCCACGACCAGATGATTTTGCCCAAGGCGGATTGTGTGCTCAAGCTCAAGGACGAGGTGGTGGTGCTGGCGCACGAAGACGGCTTGACCGAATTGCGGGAGCGTTGGGCGTTGCCGCCCCCGCCTCCGGCGGCCGAGTCAAACGTGGGCTAGATTTCGTCGCCCCACATGGCGGCTTCCCGGCTGTGCAACGGGATGTCGCTTATGTCGCGTTTATCGACTAGCAGGTAGAGCCAGTTCTTGGCCTGCGATCCGCTTGCGTCGTTGCCGCAGCGCAGGACCCGGTTGGTGGCTTTGTTGACGACGCCCCTTCGGAACTGGGCCACGGCGGCGGCTTCCAGATTGTGAAAGCTGTCCGAGACGATATTGATCTCTTCCTTGTAGATGGCGCACATCAGGGTGTACTCGGGCCGCTCGCGCTCATGTTCGCGTTGGCGCCGCTTCAGGTCGTTGGTGATGCCGATGTAGAACTTGCTGCAATCGGCCTTGCTCGCGAATACGTTCAGCACCTCCCGCAGATGGCCGATCACGGCGGCGTGGCTGGTGACGCTGGTCGGCATGCGGTAGTAATAGGTGAGTTTCAGCGCCATGAGTGATTCCTCCCTCGCAGGCTGCGCAAAACGTGCGCCGTGATGGTAGTCATTCAGCTTGTCGATGGCAGTAACAGAGATACCGATAATATAGACAACGCCAAAGCTGGAATCCCACGCCCCGCCAGCTTGGGCAGCCCGCTCAGGGTGGGGTGAAGTTCGAACGCCCCTGGGCGTACTCGCGGCACGCCCGGTGCAGAAAATCCATTTGCTTGCGAAAGTTGTTACAGCCCGCGCACATCAGCAGGTGCAGCTTGAGCGAGATTCGTTCCCGCCACTGGAGTTCGCGTTCCTGCATCTCGGACAGCAGGTGCGTGGCTTGCTTGCAGCTCAACATCGATCAGCCCTCCGGTCCGAACCAGCGTTGGTCCAGGCAGAGTCGGAGCCCCATGCGGGCGCGGTGCAGGATGACGTGACAGTTGCTGGTGGTGATGCCCAGTTCCCGGCAGATTTCCGGCGTATCGAAACCGAGAAATTCGCGCATCATGAACACGCGGGCGGTGTTTTCGGGCAACTGCGTCAGACAGATTTCGAAGACCGTCCAGAACTGATGCTGGGCAAAGGTGGATTCCGGATTGCCCCAGTCGTCGGGACGCTCGTCCGGTATCCAATGGCCCTTGCGGTTGAACAGCTCGTCGAAATCCGCCTCGTCGCCGGGTTCCCGCGTCAGGTTGGTGGCATCCACGGTGCGCCGGCGCTGGCGCAGGTAGTCCGCGATCTTGTTTTTGAGAATGGCGAACACCCAGGTTTTCAGGGCGGCACGACCGGAAAAGCGTGCCTGGCCGCTGACGGCGGCGGCGAGCGCTTCCTGCGCCATGTCCTCGGCGGCGGCCGGGTCGCGCAGTTGCAATTCCCCAAAACGAATCATGTCGCGGCGCAAGCTCTTTAGGAATTCCTCGTCCCGGAGCAGGTGCGACGGATCGTTCCCGCTGGCTGAAGAGTTGTTGGCAACGCTCATTCCCCGTTCTCCGGCGCCGAAGGGCCCGCGAACGCAGGCCATCGGGCCGGATGATGGCGTCATGCCGGGGGAGTTGCAAGAGAACCCCGGTCAGGCTTCGCCCCGCGCCGGATAATCGTTCTTGATGATGAAATCCAGCGCCATGAGCACGTCCTTGAAGTGCGGGCGGGCGAACGGCATGGTGTTCACCGAGGCGGCGTAGAGAGTGCCGTCGGGCCGGATCAGGAACAGCCCCGGTTCCGCGAACCGGGCCGGCTCCTCGACGCCGACCGAGGTTACGCCCCGGCTGGTGGAAATGTACAAACCCCAGGCGCGGGCGGCGTCGATGGACAGGCCGTAGCCCAGCGGCAAGCCGGTCAATCCCCACTGCGCATGGGTGGCCCGTGCCCGTTCCTCGTCGTCGGTGGACAGCGCCAGCACGTTGATACCGTGCGCTTCAAACTCGCCCAGCAGGGATTGCAGTTCCTTGAGATAGCCTCGGCAGATCGGACAATGCAGGCCGCGATAGACCAGGATCAGGGTGAAATGCGCGGGATGTTGGGCGGCCAGATCCCAGTCGCCGTGCTCGACGGTCGTCACCTTGAGCGCGGGAACGGGTTGGCGGGGCATGAGTTTGCTGGACATGGCGATTTCTTTGGGTTGGGGAAGTTGCGGGTTGCGTGGTCGGTTCCTGTCAGACCGTGGCTTTGGCCTTTTGAACAGCCGGTTCCGCTTCGCGCCCGGCTGGACCGCGCCGCCAGGCGTGGAAGCGTTCCACCCAGGCCAGCAGTTTTTCGGGCGCGTGGGCTTTCTTCCAGACGCCGGCCGCAAACTTGTTGGCTTCCGCCAGGGTCGGGTAGATGTGGATGGTGCCGAGAATCTTGTTCAGGCCGATGCCGTGGCGCATCGCCAGCACATACTCGGCCAGCAGATCGCCGG
>JBATDL010000778.1:0-1606 GCA_049663445.1 Candidatus Competibacter sp. | reverse complement strand
GTACAGCAGCAGGTCGGCTTTCGCATCCAGCAGCACCGAACGGCGCACCGTGTCCGACCAGTAGTCGTAATGGGCGATACGGCGCAGGCTGGCCTCGATGCCGCCGATCACGACCGGTGCGTCGGGATAGGCCTCGCGGCAACGCTGGCTGTAGACGATCACCGCCCGGTACGGGCGCTTGCCTCCTTCGTCGTGGGGGGTATAGGCGTCGTTATGGCGCAACCGTCGGTCGGCGGTGTAGCGGTTGACCATCGAATCCATGTTGCCGGCGGTGACTCCGAAAAACAGATTCGGCCGGCCCAACGCCCGAAATGATTCAGCCGAAGTCCAGTCCGGTTGGGCGATGATACCAACCCGGAAACCCTGTGCTTCCAACAGGCGGCCAATGATCGCCATGCCGAAGCTGGGATGATCCACGTAGGCGTCGCCGGTGATCAGGATGATGTCGCAGGAATCCCAGCCGAGCGTGTCCATTTCGGCGTGCGACATCGGCAGGAAGGGCGCGACGCCGAAGCGGGCGGCCCAGTAGCGGCGGTGGGAAAACAAATGGGGAGCAGTGAGCATCACAGTCCGGGCGGCGCGGGCCGCTGAATAGCCGAGAAAAGAAGTCGGGAATTATACGGGGATGGGCGGCGGATGTCGCGGCTCCGAATGGCGACAACGATCAATAGTGATAGCGGGCTTGGAGAAAGTCGATACGCGCACCGCTGACCAGATATAGCGCTCCCATACCGGTTGTGAAATCTCCCCTCCTTGGACAAGGAGGGGTGGCGCGCAAGCGCCGGGGTGGTTCGAAACGGTGATTCCACCCGTCAGACAGGGGCGCTATAGCATCACGGCCGATTGTTTTAGCCTTCACCGCCCGGCACCCCGGTTTCATCGAGTCCGACTGCGCGGCGCAGTTCGGCAATCGTTTGGGGCGATTCGATGCGCTCGCGCGCCCGTGCCAAGGCGCTGAACAACCGTTCGGCGTTGGCCGGGGATTTGAGCAGATGGGCGGTTTCTAGAAGACCGGCAAGCTCGTCGGCGGCGATAAGCGCCACGTCTTCACCTCCCCGCCGGTGAATAATGACAATTTCCCGGTCGTTGGCGACGGTATCGCACAGATCGGCAAGCTGGGTTCGCGCCTGCGTATAGGTCATTTGAATCGTCATGGATTTCTCAATCTCCACACTCCCGGATTTAGGATACTCTCACCCTCACCAACGCTGCCACCGCTCGAACCGTCGCCGTCAGCACTCTTCCGCCTGGTAACGCCAGGCCGCCCGGTCACCGTCCGGTTTGTTCGGCTTGGCCCGACGACACGCACCGATAGATGTTCTGTATTCATGCTAAAGTTACAGCGGTAACTTTGTGGTAAGGAACGCTTCGTTATGAAAAAATCCGCCGAAATCGCCGCCGCGCCATCTCCGCCCGAGGCGTTCCCCATCGTCGGCATCGGCGCTTCGGCGGGCGGGTTGGAGGCATTGGAGCAGTTCCTGAGCCATGTGCCCAAAGACAGCGGCCTGGCCTTCGTGATCGTCCAGCACCTCGACCCAACCCACAAGGGCATCCTGCCTGAACTGTTGCAGCGCCGTACCCCCATGGCGGTCGAGCAGATCAAGGA
>JBATDL010000777.1:0-4979 GCA_049663445.1 Candidatus Competibacter sp. | reverse complement strand
GCCTCCTCGTCCGTGGCGAGCCGGTGCAGCTCTCGCACCAGCAGCCCGATGGGATCGTCGCGTTCGGCGATGCGGTCCAGATCCAGCAGCGGACGGGTGCGGAATTCGATTTTCTCGATCCAGGCTCGCGCGTTGGTGGCCTCGATCGCGATGGCGCGCAACTGCTGCTCGACGGTTTCGGGTTGCGAGGCGAGCTGGCGATGCAGGGGACCACTGCCCCGCACCTGAACCCGCACCGCCAGCGCACGATCCTCGGAGCCGGCGAGCCGTTGTCGCAAATCCAGTCGGGCCACGTCGAGCAGCGCATCCAGATCGGGCAAGCCGTCGATGTCGAGCGTCAGGGTGTCCCAGCGCATGACGTCGAGCGCGATGAACTGCTGCGAAATGACTCCACCCTCGACGGTCACCAGCGTACAGCCCTTGGGGCCAACTTCGCGGATGTGCCGGCCCTGAGTATTGCCGGGGTACACCACCCACGGTTCGCGGCATACGATTTCCGCCGCGTGGACATGGCCGAGCGCCCAGTAATCGTAGCCCTTGCCGCGCAGCACATCGAGACGGGTTGGCGCGTAGGGGTCGTGGCCGGGACGGCCGTCGAGCGAGCTGTGCAGCAGGCCCAGGTTAAAATAGCCCGCCACTGGGGACGGATAGCCGGCGGCCAGGTCGTCCACCACGGCGGCGGTCGCGAAACTCTGCCCATGCACGGCGATGCCGATATCGGCGAAGATTTGAGTTTCCGGGCCGGCGTCCGCGAGCAGATGGACATTCGCCGGCAGGCGCAAGGCTTTGGTGAGCCGGCTGGCCGCATCGTGATTGCCTCGAACGATGGCGACCGGAATACCTTCCTCGGCCAGTTGAGTCACGCCCTTGATGAAAAATAGCCCGGTGTTGTGGTCGGGCCAGTCGCCGTCGTACAGATCGCCGGCGATGACGACCAGATCGACCCGTTCGCGCAGGGCGGCGGCGATCAGGTTTTCGAAAGCATGGCGGGTGGCACTCCGCACCTCGTCGATCGGAGCACCCTCGTAGCGGTCAAGGCCGCGCAGTGGGCTGTCGAGATGCAGGTCGGCGGCGTGCAGGAAGCGCATGGCGCGGGATACGGGGGGTGGCGGGGGTTCTCTAGAGTTTAAATGGCCACGCCTTAACAATCAATGAGATACCGCTCAACGGGGGATTTAGCGAAGCAGTCGTGCTCACCGCGCCGCAAAATCGATGCGCGGATCGACCAAGTGATAGCTTAGATCGCTGACCAGATTCAGCAGCAGACCGATCAGGCTGAACATGTAGAGTGTGCCGAACATGACCGGATAATCCCGGTTGACCACGGCTTCAAAGCCCAGCAAGCCCAGTCCGTCCAAAGAAAAGATCACCTCGATCAGCAAGGAGCCGGTGAACAGCATGCTGACCAGCGTGGCGGGAAAGCCGGCGATCACCAGCAGCATGGCATTGCGAAACACATGCCCGTATAGCACGCGCTGTTCGCTCAAACCCTTGGCTCGGGCGGTCACTACGTATTGTTTGTTGATCTCGTCCAGGAAAGCGTTCTTGGTCAACATGGTCAGCGAGGCGAAGCCGCCGATCACCATCGCCGTCACCGGTAGGGTCAAATGCCAGAAATAATCTACGATCCGCGCCGGCCAACTCAAATCCGCCCAGTTGTCCGACACCAGGCCCCGCAGTGGAAACCAGTCCAGATAACGACCGCCGGCGAACAGGATGATCAGCAGGATGGCGAACAAGAAAGCGGGTATCGCATAGCCCACGATCACCGCCGCGCTGGTCAACACGTCGAAGCGCGAACCGTCGCGCACCGCCTTGACGATGCCCAAGGGAATCGAAATGACATAGATCAGCAAAGTGCTCCACACGCCCAACGAAATCGACACCGGCAACTTGTCCAGCACCAGATCCCACACCTCCCGATCGCGGAAATAGCTTTTGCCGAGATCGAAGGTGAGGTAATCGCGAACCATCGAGCCAAACCGCACATACGCTGGCCGATCGAAGCCAAATTGACGGTTCAGTTCCGCCACAAAAGCCGGGTCCAAGCCCTGGGCGCCGCGATAGGCGCTATTCCCACCTGTCGCTGTATTGCCGCGTCCCGCTTCCGCACCTTCGCCGCCGCCCACTCGGGCGGTCGCGGCCACGGCGGTATTTTTCAGTTGCGCCAGCAATTGCTCCACCGGCCCGCCGGGCGCAATCTGCACAATGGCGAAGTTGATGGCGATGATGCCGAGCAGGGTCAGGGGGATCAGCGCCAGGCGGCGGAGGATGTAGGCGAACATGATGTGGATTACGGCTTGGTCGTCTCGTTCCCGGCCAGCGCCGCCGCCTTGACGGGATCGATCCACCAGTCCTCCAGTTGCACGCCCTGCAACGGCGTTACCGCTGGATAGCCAAACTTATCCCAGAAGGCGATCCGGGCGTAGGGAATGTGCCAGTGTGGGATCACCAGGAAATTCCATTGCAGTGCCCGGTCCAGCGCCCGTACTCGCGTCACCAGACTGGTGCGATCTGGGGCGGCGACAACCTGATCCACCAATGCATCTACCGCCGGACTTTTCAGGCCGGCGATGTTGCGACTACCCGGCTGGTCGGCGGCGGTGCTGCTCCAGAACTCGCGCTGCTCGTTTCCGGGCGATAGCGACTGCCCCCAGACGTTGACCACCATGTCGAAATCGAAATCGCGCACCCGGTTTTCGTATTGCGCCGAATCCACCGTGCGCACGCTCATTTCGATGCCCAAACGCTCCAGATTGCGGGCGAAGGGCAGCCCGATCCGCTCCCAGGTCGGCTCGGCGATCAGCAGCTCGAAGCGAAACGGCTCGCCGGTCTTGGCGTTGACCAGCTTGCGGTCACGGAAGATCCAGCCCGCCTCTTGCAGCAACTCCAGCGCCCGGCGCAGGTTGGCGCGCAACTGGGTGTCATCGTTCGACACCGGCGGCTGATACTCGGTGGTGAATACCCGTGGCGGCAGCGCCTCGCGCAGCGGCTCCAGCAGCGCCAGTTCCTCCGGCGTGGGCAAGCCACGCGCCGCCAGTTCGGAGTTGTCGAAGTAGCTGCGAGTCCGTTTGTACTGATCGTGGAACAGGTTCCGATTGCTCCACTCAAAATCGAAGGCATAGGCCAGTGCCTCGCGGACTTTGGGGTCCTGGAACAAGGGCCGGCGCAGGTTGTAGGCGAAGCCCTGCATCCCCGACGGCATCTGATTGGGGAAGATTTCCTTTTTTACCAAGCCCTTGGTCAGCGCCGGAAACTCGTAGCCGGTCGCCCATTGCTTGGCGACGTTCTCCACCCGCAGGTCGTAGGAACCGGCCTTGAAGGCTTCCAGCGCCACCGTGACATCGCGGTAGTAGTCGTAGCGCAACCGGTCGATGTTGTATCGCCCCCGGTTGACCGGCAGATCCTTGCCCCAATAATTCTCGTCGCGCTGGTAAACGATAAAGCGCCCTGGTTCGAAACGCTCGATCCGGTACGGGCCGCTGCCTAGCGGTATCTCCAAAGTCGTCGCGCCGAAGTCGCGGTCCTGCCAGTACTTTTTCGACAGCACCGGCATCTGCCCCATGATCAGCGGCAGTTCGCGGTTCTCGCCGGGCGCGAAGGTAAATTTCACCTGCCGTTCGCCCAGTTTTTCGGCCTTGACGACATTGGTGTAGTAGAAACGAAAAAACGGACTGCCCTTGCTCTTGAGTGTCTCGAAGGAAAACAGCACATCGTCGGCGGTGATCGGGCTGCCATCGTTAAATTTTGCTTGGGGCCGAATCGCGAAGGTTGCCGACCCGCGATCCTCGGGCACATCCACGCTCTCGGCGATCAGGCCATACTCGCTGAACGGCTCGTCGGCGCTGCCGGCCAACAGAGTCTCGAACAACTGGCCGATACCCGCAGCCGGCTGACCCTTGATATTGAACGGGTTGAAGGTGTCGAAGCTGCCGATGGCGGCGAAGCGCGCCTCGCCACCCTTGGGTGCGTTCGGGTTGACGTAGTCGAAATGGGTAAAATTGGGTCCGTATTTCGGTTGGCCGTGCAGGGCGATGCCGTGCACGGGCGCTCCAAATACAACGGTCGACGGCAGGTAGGCACCCAGCAGCATCAGGCCAGCGGCCAGCCATGGAGTGAAACGGAATTTTGCACGCGTCATGCAGTATCCTTTACAGTTCGCTAACCCGACCACGATTTAAACGATACCAAAACACCACAGGAGTTTTCCATGGGCTTTCTCGCCGGCAAACGTGCCCTGATCATGGGCGTCGCCAGCAACCGTTCCATCGCCTGGGGCATCGCCCAGGCCATGCGCCGGGAAGGCGCCGAACTGGCTTTTACCTATCAGAATGACAAGTTGCAGCCCCGGGTCGAGAAGATGGCCGCCGAGCTGGGTAGCACCCTCACCTTCCCCTGCGAGGTGGAACGCGACGCCGACATTGACGGTCTGTTCGAAGCGCTCCAGCAGCACTGGGACGACTTGGACATTATCGTGCATTCGCTGGCTTACGCCCCGCGCGAGGCGCTGGAAGGCGACTTCCTGCAGGGAATCAGCCGCGAAAATTTCCGCATCGCCCATGACATCAGCGCCTACAGCTTCGCGGCGCTGGCCAAGGCCGCCCGGCCGTTGATGCAGGGGCGGAATGGCGCGTTGATCGCCATGACCTATCTGGGCGGAGCGCGGGCGGTGCCCAACTACAATGTGATGGGCCTGGCCAAGGCCAGCCTGGATGCCAGCGTTCGCTATCTGGCTCAGACGCTGGGGCCGGAAGGGATACGGGTCAATGCCATTTCCGCCGGGCCGATCCGTACCTTGGCGGCGTCTGGCATCAAGAACTTCCGCAAGATGTTGGATACCTTCGAGCACGTTGCGCCCTTGCGCAAATGCGTCACCATCGAGGAAGTCGGCAATGTGGCGGCATTCCTCTGTTCCGACCTGGCCTCCGGCATCACTGGCGAGATCGTGTATGTGGACGGCGGCTTCAACACCGTTGCGC
>JBATDL010000776.1:0-2242 GCA_049663445.1 Candidatus Competibacter sp. | reverse complement strand
GGCCTGGGTGGCGCGGTAATCGCGCCCGGCGCTGCCGACCTCGGGCATGCAGGCGCACAGCAGCGGCAGCAAGTCCAATTCCTCGGGGTTCAGCGCCGGCAGGTCGAGCACGGCTTGCAGGTACACCATGCCGTTGGTGCCCTGCGCGTACCAGGTGGTGGGCAGCGCGCCGACCGGCCGGGTGACCCCTTCGGCGATTTTCAAATCCGGCGGCACGTCTTCCAACCCCACCTTGGGCAGGAGTTCGGGGTCGTCCTGACGCTGTTGGCGCTCGGCCAGGATGCGCGCCTGTTCGACCAGCCGGGCCTGGTCGGCCTCGGTCAGCGCCGCGTGGATCATGGCCAGCCGTTCCCGTTCCGTCGCTGCCTGTTTCGCACTCAGCGCCGCGTCCGGGGCCATGGTTAGCCGGACCCGGTGCGGGTTATCTAACAACAGTTGCCGGACCAGGCGCGGGATGAATTCCGGGTCGCGGCTTTCCACCCGCAACTGCTCCAGCAGCGGATTGCTGTCCAGCGCCGGCAGTGGGTCCGCGCCGTGGATCGCCGGCGCCAGCGCTTCCATCAGCAAGCGCAGGCCGTAGGGAAAGCCGTCGCCGGTGATTTCCCGCTCGCTCAATTCCAGTTGATGCAGGGCGGCGTCCACCGCCTCTTGCGGTACGCCCTCGGCCGCGACCTTTCGCAGCACGTCCAGCACCAGCGCTTCGACCGCTTCAGCGTGTTCGGGATTGGAGCCTTCCAACCCGCAGACAAAGGTGGCCTCGCGGGTGGCGGTGTCGAAGCCGCACAACGGCGAGGGCGCGGCGCCCAGCTCCGAGGTTTCCAGGGCATGGCGCAGCGGCGAACTGCTGTTGTCCAGCAGCGCGTCGCTCAACAAGTGCGCCCGCAGCGTCGCCAGCGGGTCGGTAGTCGGTCCCAGCAGCCAGCCCAGCACGATGTGAGTTTGGTCGCTCAGGTCTTCGGTCCCATCCAGGGGATAGTGGATGAGGTCGCTGATCGGTGCGGGTAGGCGGCGCTCGTCGGGAATGGCCAAATCCAGGGGCAGCGCCTGAAAACGACCGAGGGCTTGCGCCTCGAAACGTTGCTGATGCTCGGCGGCGGGGATGTCGCCGTAGGTCAGAAGGATAGCGTTCGAGGGGTGATAGTGGCGGGCGTGAAAGGCCTTGAGTTGCGCGTGAGTGAGATCGGGAATCGCCTCGGGATCGCCGCCGCTGTTGTGGTGATAGGTGATGGTCGGGAACAGCCGGTGTTGCAATTCCTGGCCGAGTCGCTGTACCGGCGAGCTCATCGCGCCCTTCATTTCGTTGAACACCACGCCCTTGAACAGCAGTTCCGAGTGGGGGTCGTCGGGCTGGGCGAATTCCAGTCGGTGGCCCTCCTGAGCGAAGTCGCGCTCGTCCAGTAGCGGGAAGAAGGTCGCGTCCAGGTAAACATCCAGCAGGTTGTTGAAGTCCTTCTTGTTCTGGCTGGCGAAGGGGTAGGCGGTCCAGTCGCTGCTGGTGAAGGCGTTCATGAAGGTGTTGAGCGACCGGCGGATCATCATGAAGAACGGATCGCGCACCGGGTAGCGTCGGCTGCCGCACAGGGCGGTGTGTTCAAGAATGTGCGCTACGCCGGTGGAGTCTTGCGGCACGGTCAGGAACGCGGCCATGAAGGCATTGTGCGGGTCGTCGGCGGCGAGATGAAAATGCCGGGCGCCGGTGGCGCGGTGGCGGTATTCCTGGAACTCCAGCCGCAGGGCGGGAACGGGATGGCTGCGCAGGTGTTGAAAAGCGGGATGGGGCATGATGTTTCTATTCTCCAGCCATGCCGCCCCAGGCGGGGTCGGTGGCGTGCCGTTCCAGATACCAGTCCACGGTCTTGGCGATACCGGTGTTGAAGGTTTCTTCTGGCCGCCAGCTCAGTTCTTCGCTCATCTTGCGCGGGTCGATGGCGTAGCGCCAGTCGTGACCGGGCCGGTCGGCGACGAAATTGATCAGCCGTTCGTGTGGGGCCTGTTCCGGTCGGCGTTGATCCAGTAGCGTGCAGATCAGCTTGGCGATATTGAGGTTCGCCCATTCGTTGTCGCCGCCGATGTTGTAGGTTTCGCCCAGCGCGCCGCGCCGGATCACCGCATCGATGCCCCGGCAATGGTCTTCGACGTATAGCCAGTCGCGGATGTTGCTGCCGTCGCCGTAAACCGGAATCGGCCGTTGCAGCAGGCAGGAGCGGATCACGGTGGGAATGAATTTCTCGCCGTGCTGGTA
>JBATDL010000775.1:0-1586 GCA_049663445.1 Candidatus Competibacter sp. | reverse complement strand
GCCCATGGCGGCGGCCATGGGCAACGATGACGCGGCGGTCATCCGGGTGGATCGGGTCCAGCGTCGTTTCGGCGAGTTTTACGCAGTCAAGGACGTCAGCTTCGAGGTGCGACGGGGCGAAATCTTCGGCCTGCTGGGTGCGAACGGTGCCGGCAAATCCACCACCTTTCGCATGTTGTGCGGATTGCTGCCGGCCTCCGGGGGGCGACTCGAAGTGGCCGGGCACGACCTGCGCCACGCGGCGGCTCAAGCTCGTGGCCGCATCGGTTACATGGCGCAGCGTTTTTCCCTCTATGGCAACCTGACGGTGGCGCAGAACCTGCGTTTTTTCGCCAGCGCCTACGGTTTGACGGACCAGCGGCGGCGGGAACGCATCCGCTGGGCGCTGGACGGCTTCGACCTGGAACGCTACGCCGACATGGCCAGCGGCGATCTCCCGCTGGGCTATAAACAACGTTTGGCTATGGCCGCCGCCCTGATGCATGAACCGGACATTCTGTTCCTGGACGAACCGACCTCCGGGGTGGACCCGCTGGCGCGGCGGGAATTCTGGCATCGCATCAACCTACTGGCGGAACAGGGCGTCACCGTGCTGGTGACCACCCACTTCATGGACGAGGCCAATTACTGCGACCGGCTGGTGATCATGGCCGATGGCGAGGTACTCGCCCAGGGTACCCCGGCGGAGACGAAGGCGCGCTTTCGCGACGCCGAACGGCCGGACCCGACCATGGAAGATGCCTTCATCGCGCTGATCGAGCAGCGGGCGCAAACCACCGGGGAATCGGTATGAGCGCTCGGCGAGGCGGCGCCCTGATGCGCCTGCGTGGGATGGTGCGCAAGGAAAGCCTGCAAATCCTGCGCGATCCGTCCAGCATCGCCATTGCCTTCGTCATGCCGGTGGTGCTGCTACTGCTGTTCGGCTACGGGGTCTCGCTGGACGCCCAGCATATTCCGTTGGCGATGGTGATCGAACACCCGGACGCCAACAGCGCCAGTTTCGCCGCCGCCTTCCAGCAATCCGAATACTTCAGCCCGCGCCGCTTCGACAGCATCCAGAACGCCGAGCAGGCCCTGCGGGAGCGGCAAGTGGACGGCATCGTCTGGTTGCGTGGTGATTTCAGTCGTCGCCTGCTGGCCGCCGGCGACGCGCCGGTCGGGGTGATTCTGAACGGCGTCGATGCCAACCAGGCGCGCATCGCCTCGGGCTACATCCAGGGCGCCTGGCAAAGCTGGTTGCAAGCCTACGCGGCCAGCCACGGTCAGGAACTGACCCTACCGGTGGCGGTGGAACAGCGGGTCTGGTTCAATCCGGCCCTGCGCAGCCGCAACTTTCTGGTCCCCGGCCTGATGGCGGTGATCATGACCCTGATCGGCGCCCTGCTGACCGCGCTGGTGGTGGCGCGGGAATGGGAGCGGGGCACTATGGAAGCGCTGATGGTTACCCCAATCCGCATCGGCGAATTGCTGCTCGGCAAACTACTGCCCTACTTCGTGCTGGGCATGGGTGGCATGCTGCTGAGCGTGGCCATGGCCCGCTGGCAGTTCGGGGTGCCTCTGAACGGATCGTTCTGGCTGTTGCTGGC
>JBATDL010000774.1:0-1823 GCA_049663445.1 Candidatus Competibacter sp. | reverse complement strand
GCCACCGCCAATACCCTGGCCGCCGCGCTGGGTGGCGCCACCCACGCCAACACCACGGTCAACGGTCTGGGCGAACGGGCCGGCAACGCCGCCTTGGAAGAAGTAGTGCTCGGTCTACGCAAGCTGTACGGCTTCCAAATAGATGTGGATCTGTCGCGCTTCCCGGCGCTGTCGCAACGGGTCGCCGCCGCCGCCAACCGCCCGCTATCCTGGCACAAGAGTCTGGTCGGCGAAGGCGCGTTCACCCACGAGGCCGGCATCCATGTGGACGGCCTGCTCAAGCATCCACTCAACTATCAAGGCGTGGACCCGGCGGAACTGGGTCGCAGCCACCGCCTGGTGCTCGGCAAGCATTCCGGCACGCGGGCGGTGGTGCAGTTCTACCACGATCTCGGCATCGCGCTGAATCCGCGCCAGGCCAGCGCCGTGCTCCTGCGCATCCGTGCCTTCGTCGGCCAACATAAGCGACTGCCGGAGACCCCCGAATTGGAGGCGTTTCACCACGATCTTGGCGCCGACTCCCAGCCCCCGCCCGCCAACCTTCCGCAACGCTCTACCCACACCGAGGTGCAACCATGACCACTTTGCAACAGGATCTGAGCGAGATGAGCTCGGCCGAAGATTTTCTGCTCTATTTTGGGATCGATTTCGACCCCAACGTGGTGGAAGTGAGCCGCCTGCACATCCTGCAACGCTTCCATGATTATTTGCAGCAAGGGGAGGCACGCGACCGGGCCGGTTACGCCCAATGCCTGCAACGGGCCTATCAGGACTTTGTCGATTCCGACCCTTTGACCGAGAAGGTCTTCCAGGTATTCCGGCGGCAGGCTGCGGCACGCGAGACACGAATTCCGCTGGCGGACATCGGCCGACGGCCGTGATCCTACAACCGCGCTTTGCCTGCGACGACGCGGTCCGCGTCATCCGCAACCTCCGCAACGACGGCACCTATCCGGGCTGTGTCACCGGCACGCTGCTGGTGCGGCGCGGTAGCGTCGGCTACGTCCGCCATATCGGTGTGTTCCTGCAAGACCAGATCATCTACAGCGTGCATTTTCTGGACGCCGGCAATCGTATCGTCGGCTGCCGGGAACCCGAACTGATCCCGGCGGACGCGCCCTGGGTTCCCAATCGCTTCGAACGCGGCGACCAGGTCACCGCCAAAATGGCACTGGCGGTCGGCGGCGCGGTGGCAGTCGACCCGGGAACGTCCGGCGCGGTGCTGGCGGTGCTTCGCGAACCGGACACGACGGCGGACTACCACGTTCTGTTCGGTCAGCGTCTGCTGTGCGTGCCGGAAAGCGCGCTGGACGCCGCTGCGATGCCAGACTGAATCGCCACCCACGAGGATGAGGTCTTGGCGCCGCTCTGTCATAATCGCCCGCCTTTTCAGGACTCGCGGAGATGACCGATGGACTCGGACCAGTTCGTGCAATGGCTCCGGCAGGCCGGCCCCTACATCAACGCCCATCGCGGCAGAACCTTCGTGGTGCTGTTCGGGGGCGAAGCAGTCGAGGCCGACTCCTTTTCCAGCCTGATTCATGATCTCGCCCTGCTGCACAGTCTGGGTATTCGTCTGGTGCTGGTGCATGGCGCCCGTACGCAGATCGAGACCCGCTTGCGCGAGGCCGGCCGCGCGCCGCGCTACGTCAACGGCCTGCGGGTCACCGAAGCCGAGGACCTGCCGCTCGTCAAACAGGCGGTCGGCCGGCTGCGCATCCGCATCGAGGCACGGCTGTCGATGGGGCTGGCCAACTCGCCGATGCACGGCGCCCGGCTGCGGGTGGTATCGGGCAACCTGATCACCGCCCGGCCGCTGGGGG
>JBATDL010000773.1:0-1994 GCA_049663445.1 Candidatus Competibacter sp. | reverse complement strand
CTTTCAGAACTGGGTAAGCGCTGGCGTGGTTGCCGAGATTTTCCGCTTGAATACCGAAGACGACCAAGAGCTTCATCAGATTCGATGGACTTGGCAGGCCATGGACGGAACGTGGGCGCAAGCGCCGGTGCGAGGTCAACCGGTCTGCCTGGAGGACGAGGCGCTGGGACGCCATCCGACCGATCGGGGACGCAGTGGCAGCAAGACTCCTCTGCATGTGGATCAAAACGGGATCCCGCTGGGGGTGACCCTCGTCGGGGCCAATGTCCATGACCGCCGTTTAGTGTCCTCGACTTTGGCCACCGACATCCTCCCGCGCCCCGAACCGACACCCGCTCATCCCCAGCATCTGTGCTTGGACAAGGGCTACGACTGCGCCCGCGTCGAACAGGAACGGGCGGGTCAGGCCTACATCCCGCACATTCGCTGCATCGGCGAGGAAAAAATCCCCGCTGGGGAGAAAACCCAGCCAGCCCGGCGCTGGGTGGTCGAACGGACAATCGCCTGGCTGAAAGGCTTTCGGGCGATTCGTACCCGCCACTTTTGTAAGGCCAAGAATGACTTGGCTATGATTCATTTGGCCTGTGCGCTGATTCTATCCGGAAAACTTGAAGCAGTTTGAACTAAAAAAGCACATTCTGTGCCGGATGTCCTCTAAGGCTGCCGCATGAACCCGTCACCAGAACAGACCAAGGCCACCCCGGATAAGCGGGTCTGGTGGCTGAAACCCCTGTCAGAACCCCAAGCTGAATCGGCTGCCGATGCCGCCGGTCTGTCCAGCGCCGAGGCCGGTTCGCGACGCGCCCAATACGGCCTCAACCTGTTTCGCGATCATCAGCAACAGCCCTTATGGCTGCAATTCCTGTCCCGCTTCAAAAATCCTCTGGTCATTCTGCTGCTGGTCGCCAGCGCGATTTCGGCCCTGACTGGCGAAATGACCAACTTTCTCATCATCACCGTGATGGTGCTGTTCAGCGTCACCCTGGATTTCGTTCAGGAACATCGCGCCGGTCAAGCGGCAGAAAGTTTGCGCCACTCGGTCTCGGTGCGGGCCAAAGTAATCCGTGATGGCAAGCCGGTGGATGTGCCGGCGATCGAAGTGGTTCCCGGCGATCTGGTAGTGCTTACAGCGGGCGACATGGTTCCCGCCGACGGTCTGGTGCTGGAAGCCAGCGATCTCTTCGTCAAACAGGCATTGCTGACCGGCGAATCCTATCCGGTTGAGAAACGTCCGGTCGCGCTGGCCGCCGACGCGACCGATTTGCAGGACGCCGCCAACGCCGTATTCATGGGCACTACGGTCATCAGCGGCAGCGCCCGGGTGCGCGCGGTAAAAACCGGCACGGGCACTGCCATCGGCGCTATCGCCGACAGCCTGACCCGCCAACCGCCACCGACAGCCTTCGAGATCGGCACCCACCGCTTCGGCCTGCTCATCATGCGCCTCACCATCCTGCTGGTGCTGTTCGTGCTGCTGGTGAATGGATTCATGCACAAGCCGTGGCTGGAGTCCTTCCTGTTCGCGGTGGCGCTCGCGGTGGGCCTGACCCCGGAACTGCTGCCGATGGTGGTGTCGGTCACTCTGTCACGCGGCGCACTGCTGATGGCGAAGAAACGGGTAATCGTCAAACGCCTGGCCGCTATTCAAAACCTGGGATCGATGGATGTGCTGTGTACCGACAAGACCGGCACCTTGACCGAGGCGAAGATTCGACTGGAACAGCATATTGATCCGCAAGGAAAGCCGAGCGAGCGGGTGCTGGAACTGGCTTATCTCAATAGCTTCTTCGAGACCGGCCTGAAAAGCCCGCTCGACGAGGCGATTCTGGCCCACGAAAATATCGACGTGAGCGCCTGGAAGAAGATTGATGAGGTTCCGTTCGATTTTGAACGGCGGCGGGTGTCGGTGCTGCTGGATAAAGGCAATGGCCGCTTGCTGGTGGTCAAGGGCGCGTCCGAGGAGATTATCGGCCTATGCACCCACTATGAAGAAC
>JBATDL010000772.1:0-3107 GCA_049663445.1 Candidatus Competibacter sp. | reverse complement strand
CAAGAGCAAGGGACAGTTCTACACCCCGTCCGAGGTCAGCCGCATCATCGCCCAGGTCATCGGCATCTCGCCGCAGAATGCCAAAGCGTCCACCACCGCCTACGATCCCACCTGCGGCTCGGGTTCGCTGCTGCTGAAGGTGGCGGATCAGGCGGGGAAGCACATTACGCTGGAAGGGCAGGAGAAGGACGTGACCACCGCCGGTCTCGCCCGCATGAACATGATCCTGCACGACTTCCCGACCGCTAATATCCTGTCGGGCAACACCTTGGCCACGCCCAAGTTCAAGGACGGCGAGCAGCTTCGCAGCTACGACTATGTGGTGGCCAATCCGCCGTTCTCCGATAAGACCTGGAGCACCGGCCTCATCCCGTCCGCCGATCCCTTTCAGCGTTTCCCCTGGGGCGAGCCGCCGGCCAAGCAGGGCGATTATGCCTATCTGCTGCATATCATCCGTTCGATGAAGAGCACCGGCAAAGGGGCCTGCATTCTGCCGCATGGTGTGCTGTTTCGCGGCAATGCCGAGGGCGTCATCCGTCAGAAACTGGTGCGCTCCGGTTATTTGAAGGCCATCATCGGCCTGCCTGCCAATCTGTTTTACGGCACCGGCATCCCCGCCTGCATCCTGGTGCTGGACAAGGAAAACGCCGCCGCCCGCAAGGGCATCTTCATGATCGACGCCTCCAAGGGCTTCATCAAGGACGGCCCGAAGAACCGCCTGCGCGCTCAGGATATCCACAAGATCGTGGACACTTTCACCCGTCAGGCCGAAGTACCGCGCTACGCCCGCATGGTGTCGGTCGCGGAAATCAGCGACCCGAAGAACGACTACAACCTCAACCTGCCGCGCTATATCGACAGCACTGAGCCGGAGGACATGCAGGACATCGACGGCCATCTGCGCGGCGGCATCCCCGAGCGCGACATCGACGCGCTGGCCCGCTACTGGCAGATCATGCCCACGTTGCGTGCCGCTCTGTTCCAGCCGACCCAACACCCTGGTTACTGGAAGCTGGCAAGCGCCGAGGTCAAGCCCGCGATTTTTGGCCACCCGGAGTTCACCGCGTTCAAGGCCGGCGTGGACCAGCTCTTCGCCCAGTGGCGGGCCGCCAACACGCCGCGCCTTAAAGGTTTCGCCGCCGACGCCGCCAGCGCTCATCCCAAGATCCTGATCGAAATGCTCGCCGAAGACCTGCTGGCCACCTTTGCCCAAGCGCCCTTGCTCGACCATTACGACCTCTACCAGCATCTCATGGACTACTGGGCCGAGACGATGCAGGACGACGCCCATCTCATCGCCGCTGACGGCTGGGTTGCCAAGCCGACCCGCATCATCGAAACCGACAAGAAGGGGAAAGCCAAGGACAAGGGCTGGGCCTGCGATCTGATTCCCAAGCCCTACATCGTGGCCCGCTACTTTGCGAAGGAGCAGGCCGCCATCGACGCCCGGCAGGCCGAACTGGAAGCGGCTACCGCCAGCCTCGCCGAACTGGAAGAGGAACACGGCGGCGAAGACGCTGCTTTCTCCGGCTTTGATGGCATCACCGCCGCCGCCGTGAAGGAGCGCATCCGCGAAATTGGCAAAGATCCGGACGGCGCCGACGAGCTGAAGGTGCTCAGGCAGTGGTTGGGCTTTGCCGAGCAGATCGCCACGCTGAAAAAGCGTATCAAGGAAGCCGAAGCCGTCCTCGATACCTTGGCCTACGAGAAATACCCACAACTCAGCGAAGACGACATCAAGACGCTGGTGGTGGATGGCAAATGGCTGGCCACGCTGGCCGCCGCCGTGCAGGGCGAACTGGATCGCGTTTCGCAGACCCTCACCGGGCGCATCCGCCAGCTTGCCGAACGCTACGCCACGCCGCTGCCGCAGCTCACCGACGAAGTGGCGATGCTCGCCAGCCGGGTGGAGGAACACCTGAAAAAGATGGGATTTGTTTGAAACTCGGAGGCTGCGCGCGCTATTCTGTACGGTAATAATCCGTATGAGAGATCGTTATGTCCGAACCCATTGAACGATTCGATATTCGCCTGCCCGCCAATGCCAAGCAACTATTGATGCAGGCGGCTGAAATCACGGGCAACACCCTCACCGCCCTGGTGCTGAACGCCGCGCTGGATAAAGCGCGGGAAATTCTGCAAAGCCATCAGCATTTCATGCTGAACGCCGAGGAATGGCGGCGCTTCACCGCGACGCTGGAACAGCCCCCCGAGCCGAACGATGCCTTGCAAACGGCTTGGCGCGATTATGAAAACGCCGGACTGGAATGAACATCGTCCTGTTGGATACCCGTCGCCATGAGCGCGGCGGTTTTTCCTGCGGTCATGCCGGGTTGGACGGCTATCTAAGGCGCTACGCCGGCCAAAACCAGCGCAATCATCTGGTGCAGGTTTATGTGGTGGAGAATGATGACGGTAAGGTTTTGGGCTATTACACGCTCTCTGCGGCTTCGCTCGGCCATGAGGAACTCCCGGAAAGCCTTGCCCGACGGTTTCCGAAATATCCGATTCCCGCTGTATTGATTGGGCGCATAGCCAGCGACCGCCGGGCGCGCGCCGCCGGTCTCCGTATCGGGTCGCGCCTTTTGATCCACGCCCTCAAGCAAGCCCTCCGTGCTTCCGATGCCATCGGCGTGCAATGCGTCATCGTGGATAGCAAGCCGGAAGCCGTAGCGTTTTACCGGAATTTCGGCTTTATCTCACTGAAGGAAGACGGCTTGAAGCTCTATTTGCCGATCAGCACGATTCAAACCCTGGAACGAGGCGATGATTGAGACCGTGAAGCCGGGTTACAAGCAGACAGAGGTGGGGGTGATTCCGGAGGAGTGGGAGGTGAAACCTCTCAAGCGAATCTCGCCACGGCAAAGCGTTGGCTTGGTCATCAATCCGTCCACCTACTTTGACAAGGCGGGTACAGTGCCGCTCCTTGTTGGCTCAAATGTTTCGGAGAACTCCATCGACTCGACGACGGCGAATCGCATCACCAAGGCTAGTAATGAGATGCTCTCCGCATCTCGCTTGGCAGCAGGCGATCTTGTAACCGTTCGCGTTGGCGAGCCGGGAGTGACAGCAGTCGTGCCGCCAGAATTAGACGGGTGCAACTGTGC
>JBATDL010000771.1:0-4928 GCA_049663445.1 Candidatus Competibacter sp. | reverse complement strand
TGGCAGTCAAGCCGCAGGTGCTGTGTTCGGTTGCCGAAGAGTTGGCCGATATCGTCCAGGCGCGCCAGCCGTTGGTGATCTCCATCGCCGCCGGCGTGCGCGAACCGGATATCCGCCGCTGGTTGGGTGGCGAGGCCGCCATCGTCCGCACCATGCCCAACACGCCGGCACTGGTCGGCAGCGGCGCCACCGCGCTGTTTGCCAACCCCCAGGTGGACGACGCGCAGCGCCAACTGGCGGAGTCGATCATGCGCTCGGTCGGACTGACGGTCTGGGTGGAGCAGGAGCGGATGCTGGATGCGGTCACCGCGCTGTCCGGCAGTGGACCCGCCTACTTCTTCCTACTGATGGAGGCGTTGGAAAAAATCGGCGTTCAACTGGGTCTGGACCCCGAGGTGGCACGGCTGCTGACGCTGCAAACCGCTTTCGGCGCCGCCAAGATGGCACTGGAAAGCCCCGAGAATCCAGCCGCGTTACGCGCTCGGGTTACGTCGCCGGGTGGCACCACCGAGCGGGCGATTGACGTCTTCAAGGACGAGAAGCTCGATAACCTGATCGCCCGCTCGCTGGCCGCCTCGCTGGCGATCCTGGAAGCGCCGGAACTGCTGACCGAAGAACTGGATGCCGTGGTGGCCAAGGCGCTGGAAGCAGCCCGCCACCGCTCCGAAGAGCTGGGCAACCTGCTTGGAGGGCAACCGTGACCGCCACCGTTTTCCTGATCCAGACCGTTTTCGGTTTTTATATCCTGGCAGTGATGTTGCGCTTCCTGCTGCAATGCGTGCGCGCCGACTTCTACAACCCATTAGTGCAGTTCCTGGTGCGCATCACCAACCCACTCTTGCTGCCGTTGCGCCGATTCGTGCCCGGCTACCGGGGTCTGGATCTGGCCTCGGTGGTGCTGGCGTTCGTGCTGCAACTGGTCGAAGTCATGTTGGTCACCGCGCTGTTCGGGCGGTCCCTGGACATCGGCGGCGTGCTGCTGGTGACGGCAATGGAGCTGCTCAAGTTGTTGATCAACATCTATCTGTGGGGTGTGATCATCCAGGCGGTGCTGAGCTGGATCAACCCCGATCCCCACCACCCGGCGGCACGGGTGCTGGCGCAACTGACCGCGCCGCTGTTACGTCCAGCGCGCCGGCTGGTTCCGCCGGTTTCTGGAGTGGATCTGTCGCCGATGCTGGTGGTGGTGGCGCTGATTTTCGTCAGCCTGCTGCTCCAGGATTTTCTGGGGATGTGGAGCGGGTTGCGCTGAGGCGATGGACGTTGGCGGGTATCGCTGGGAGGGCAACGACCTGCTGCTGCGGGTACGGGCACAGCCCCGCGCCAGCCGCGACGAATGGATGGGATTGAGGGACGACCGCTTCCGGGTCCGCATCACCGCCCCGCCGGTGGACGGCCGGGCCAACGCGCATTTGCGCGCCTTTCTGGCCGAACTGTTCGGGGTGGCGAAAAATCAGGTTACCTTGCTGGCTGGAGAAACCGGTAGGGACAAGCGCTGGCGTATCGTCGCACCCAAGCAATTACCGCCGGGCGTCGAAAGCTCATAAAAATCACCCTGCCCCCGATCCCGCCGTGGTCGGTGCGCGCGGGGCGGTTCGCGGCCTCGACCGGGTAAGCGGCCTCAGGCGCTTAACAGCTTCTTGATCTCTTCCACCGACAACACTTTGCCGGTGCTCTTAATCTCCCCGTTCACCGCTAGCGCCGGCGTGGTCATCACCCCGGCGTCGATGATGGCGTTGATATCGGTCACTTTCTCCAACTCATACTCCAAGCCCAGCGCCTGAGCAGCATCAGTGGCATGCTGGCCGAGGGTGGCGCATTTCGCGCAACCGCTACCAAGAATTTGCAATTTCATCATGATCCTTACTCCAGTCTATGGATAGAACGTACCGAATAGCACACCGGAGAGAGTCGCCATGACCACCACCAGCGCGCAATAAACCAAGGTCTTTTGGGTGCCGAGAATGCCGCGAATCACCAGCATGTTCGGCAAGGATAGCGCCGGTCCCGCCAGCAGCAACGCCAGCGCCGGCCCCTTGCCCATGCCGGCGCCGAGCAGACCTTGCACGATGGGCACTTCGGTCAGGGTCGCGAAGTACATGAACGCCCCGACCAGCGCGGCCAGCACATTGGCCGCCAGCGAATTGCCACCTACCGCCGCGCCCACCCATTCGGATGGGATGATGCCCTCATGACCGGGGCGCCCTAGCAGAAATCCCGCCAGCAGCACGCCGCCCAGCAACAGCGGCAGGATCAGCTTGGCGAAGCTCCAGGTCTGGCCTAGCCATTCCTCGCCATCGCCGGGCCGCGTCGCGGCAGCCAAGGTCAAACCGATCAAACCGACGCTGAACGCCAGTTCGGGATGTTGCGGAATCAGTATCGACAAAACGGCGACGGCGGCGGCGGTCGCGGCCAATGGTGGCCAACGCCACTGCCAGCGCCAGACCAGCAATCCAGCCAAGCCCAGACCCGCCAGTGCGGTCAGCGGCCACTTCCAGGCGAAGATCGTGTGCCACACCGCGCTGTCCTCGGCGCTGGCCGGCGCCCAGTTGGCGAACACCAACACCGCCACCTGCAAGGCGAAAAACGCGGCGGTGTCGCCCAGCGGTCGGCCTTGGTCAGCACCCGGCGCAAACCCTTTCTGATTCGCCGCCCGCGTTTGCTCCTCGCGGCGGTAAATCCAGTGCATGATCAGCCCGATCACCAGCGCGAAACTCACTGCGCCCACCGCCCGCGCCACGCCCAGTTCCACGCCGAGAATCTTGGCGGTAAGCACGATGGCCAGCACGTTGATCGCTGGGCCGGAATAGAGAAACGCAATGGCTGGGCCGAGTCCCGCGCCGCGCCGATAGATGCCGCCGAACAAGGGCAGCACGGTGCAGGAGCACACCGCCAAGATCGAGCCGGACACCGAGGCGACGCCATAAGCGGCGACCTTGTGGGCGGCGGGACCGAGATATTTCATAACGGCGTTCTGGCTGATAAACACCGCGATGGCTCCGGCAATGAAGAAAGCCGGTACCAGGCAGAGCATCACATGCTCGCGAGCGTACCAATGGAGCAGCGCCAGTCCTTCCAGCACGGCGTTGTCGAAACGCGTCGCACCCACCGGTATGAAAAAGACCAGCAGGAACACGGCGACGATGCCGCCCAGCCATTTGAATTCGAGCGGATAGTCGCGCAGTGCGGTACGCAATCGGTTCGCGGCGCCGGCGAACGCGCTCGCCGACGCGGGAGTGGTGGACAGCGTCGCCATAGTAGGACTCCTCGTTCAGGCCGCGCAACGCCGCTGGGGCCGATTGGGCATGTTCGCCAGCGCGGCGCGGTCGGCGCAAAATGGGGTTTGCCCGGCCAGCGCTCGCTGGCAGGTCAAAAGGATTTCTCGCATCCAGTCGGGGAGTTCCGGGTGCAAGCGGTAGTAAATCCACCGGGCTTCCCGGCGATCGAGAACGAAACCGGCCGTGCGCAGCGCTGCCAGATGCCGCGACACCTTGGGTTGGATTTCGCCCAGAGCGTGGGCCATTTCGCAGACGCAGACTTCGCCTTCCGCCACCATCAATATCAGGCAGCGCAGCCGTGTGGTATCGGCCAAGGCTTGGAAAAACCGGTGAGCATGGGACATTAGGCTTGTTGATCCGTATATTCGTATATCCATATATATCACGATCCAAAATAATTGCAAACGAATGTCGCTGCTCTTGCGCAAGGTCTGTTCGTACTGCCGGGCGTTTGCATTCGACGCGGGCAAATCGGCGCAATAGCGCCCGCGTCGGACGGGTTGGCAGGCACCACCCGCGCGGCGAATCCTGGAGAGAAGATGATTACGGCGGCAGCGTGCCGATGCGATCCAATTCCACTTTCAGACGGGCGCGATCACTCTGCAATTCAGCCAGCGGCAGCGCGAAAAAAGCTTCGATGCGAGTGCGCAGTATCCGATAGGCTTGCACGAAAGCCGCATCGATCTCCGCGTCGCCACCGGTGGCGTGGGCCGGGTCGTCCACACCCCAATGCGCACGCAGTGCCGGCCCCAGATACGCCGGGCAGGTTTCGCCCGCCGCGCTGGCGCAAACCGTAATCACGATGTCGGGCGTCAGCGGCAAATCATCCCATGATTTGCTGTGATAACCCTCGGTGGAGATGCCCTCACGCGCCAGCAGGACCAGCGAACGTGGATGAACCTGGCCGGTCGGGTGACTACCAGCGCTCAAAGCCTTCCAGCCCGGTGGCGCGAGATGATTGAAGGTGGCTTCGCCCAGAATCGAGCGGCAGGAATTACCGGTGCAGAGAAACAGGACGTTCATAATGCGACTTTTCAGATCGGGTTGATGGACATGGATGCGGCTGAACGAACGCGATGGGACGCCCTGTCAGCCGTGTTAAAACCGCCAAAAGCAGCTAAACGATCTCCGTCGCCGGCCGGTTCGGCCCCCGCTCGTACCACGCACGGCTGCGATTGACGATCCCGGCGACGATCAGCATCACCGGCACTTCGATGAGGACCCCCACCACGGTCGCCAGCGCCGCGCCGGACTCGAAGCCGAACAGCGCAATGGCCGTCGCCACCGCCAACTCGAAGAAATTGCTGGCGCTGATCAGGGCCGAGGGACCGGCCACGCAGTGCGGCGACCCGACCTGGCGGTTGAGCCAGTAGGCCAGCCCGGCGTTGAAGAACACCTGGAACAGGATCGGAATCGCCAGCAGCAGGATCACCAGCGGTTGCTTCACAATCTGCTCGCCCTGGAAGCCGAACAGCAATACCAAGGTGGTCAGCAGCGCGATGAGCGAGGTCGGGCCGAGCACGTCGAGCAGGCGCGTCAGTCCCTCGGCGCCTTGGGATTTCAGGACCGCGCCGCGCACGAGCTGGGCAATGATCAGGGGAATGGCGATGTACAGCACCACCGACAGAAACAGGGTGTCCCACGGTACGA
>JBATDL010000770.1:0-8323 GCA_049663445.1 Candidatus Competibacter sp. | reverse complement strand
CCTGGACGCCGGCGCCGGGGAGGGCCGGATCTGGCTGGCCGCGCCCGTCGATCCCGCCAACCTGGAAGCGCATCTCGCCAGCCGGCTACGCACCGTCGCGGAAGTGGGCTGGGACGAGCGACAGGCGGCAGTGGTAGCGCGCCAGGAACGGCGGCTGGGCACACTGGCGCTCGCCAGCGCCCCGCTGACAGACGCCGACCCGGAACTACTGCGTCAGGGAATGCTGGCCGGTGTCCGGCAACTGGGTCCCGACAGCCTGCCGTGGACCCGCGAACTGCGCGAGTGGCAGGCGCGCGTGCTGTCGCTGCGGCACTGGTTGGTCGACGAAGGCTGGCCGGACGTGTCCGACCGCTGGCTGATGGTGCATCTCGAAAATTGGCTGCCGCCCTGGCTGGACGGCATCACCCGGCGCGAGCACCTGCGGCGGCTGGATCTGGCGGGGGCGCTTCACAATCTGCTGGACGGTCGGTCGCGGGCACGGTTGAACGAGCTGGCCCCCACGCACCTGCCGGTCCCGAGCGGCTCGCGTATCCGCCTGCGCTACCCGCCAGGCGAACCACCGGTGCTGGCGGTCAAATTGCAGGAGTTGTTCGGGCTGGCCGATACCCCGCGCATCGCGGGTGGGCGGATTCCGGTATCCCTGCACCTGCTGTCGCCGGCCCAGCGACCGATCCAGGTCACCCAAGACTTGCGCGGCTTCTGGGAACGAACCTACGCCGAAGTCAAGAAGGAACTGAAAGGCCGCTACCCCAAGCATCCCTGGCCGGACGACCCCTGGAGTGCAATTCCCACCCGGCGTGTCCGGCCATCCGGAAAGTGACGCACTTCAGGGAATCATCTCGGTAAATTGCCCCGGCTGGAGCACCGTAATCACCCCCGTCCAAGTACACATCAGGGTGGAGGTGTTGTTGAGCGCCGGCATATTGCCCAGCAGCACGGTCGGCGACCCTACCACCCACGGCGCCGGCGTGATCGGCACACAGGGCATCGGGGTCAGCACCCCCATCGCCGCTGCCGTGGCCGTGGCCACCGCCGGATTGGTGGGCGTCATGCACATCCCGAACGGCATAATATTGACCATCGGAATATGATCCATGATATTGGCCGCCGGCATGTTGCTGGTCAGGGTTCGGTTGATCGGCAGCACCGTAAGAACGCTGGGCGCTACGCCGAAAGAGCACTTCAGCATCGCGCCGTTACAAACATGCATGGACATACGCACACCTCGCGAGAGTAGTCAGCACAAGCTGTTTGCCAAACTATAGCCTACCCGCCAGTCAGTCGTGGAGAACCAGCGCCCGGTATCTCGCCCTCAAGCATCTTTATGTCACCACGGTAATCCTGAGCCTGACGCTGTTCGTGCTGCGTGGGCTTTGGATGCTAGCCGATTCCCCGCAACTGCGGCGGCGCTGGGTCCGGATCGCGGCGCTGGCGGGTTGCAGTTCCCGCAACGAAAAAGCGCCGCTTCGAAGCGGCGCTTTGGCAAAGAACCCAACTGTGGCGGCGATCAATCCTTGAACAGCACGCTCAACGTGTTCTGCCGGGCGAGGCGGTTAGCCTGGTTACAACAGTCCGTGCTCCATTCGGCCAGCAGGCGGCCGTCGTCCACGACGCGGTGGCCAACGAAGCTTGCCACCGCAAACTGGCTATCGGCGAATTCGTTCAGGCTGTGTGGATCGATCACTTTCATCGCCACCTTGGCTTGGGCAACGCCTAGATCGACATAGGCTCTCAGGCTATCCATCTGTAGCCCGGCCCACTTTTCCAACTGCCCAACCACGGATTGATTGACCCTGATTAAGGATGCAACCCAAGGTCTGAACGGCTCGGCAAACGCAACAGAACCCTCGTTCATGACATCCTCCCAATACGATTTTGCGAAATAGCTAAAGTAGAGTATAACAAAAAAATGCTGCAACGCGACAATAAATTCGGAGTCTCGCATCAGGGCAACACGATCTGCGTTTTATATCGATGAATCATGCTCTTGCAAGAATCCTGTCCGTACTGCGGCCCGGCAGCGAACCGATGCGGGTCCAACAAATACCACGCAGGCTGGCGACGAGACCGCAGGGCGCATAAACCACATTATTTTTATGCCAAATGATATAATCGGCGCGGAGTTTGGCCGGCGCGGGCGCTATCTGCCTCCGCGCCATACTGCTTTATCCAACCCAGGAAAACCCTCATGCCTATCGGCACCACCATCACCGAATACTTCATCGAAGAACAGCGGCGTATCAAGGGCGTCTCGGGCGACTTCACCGCCCTGATCAACGACATCGTGATTGCCTGCAAGGCGATTTCCAGTGCGGTCCGCTATGGCAGTCTGGTCGGTGTGCTTGGCGCCGCCGATACCGAAAACATCCAGGGCGAGACGCAGAAAAAGCTGGATGTGATCTCCAATAATCTGTTCATCAACCGCAACGAATGGGCCGGACATGTGGCCGCCATGGCCTCCGAGGAAATGGCCAGCGTTTATCATCTACCAACTCAGTACCCGCGAGGCAAGTATCTGCTGGTGTTCGATCCGCTGGACGGCTCCACGAACACCGATGTCAACGGCCCGGTCGGCACCATCTTCTCGATCATGCGCCGGCCCGAGGGTGCGACCGGCGAACCGACAGAGGAAGATTTCCTGCAACCGGGCGTCCGGCAGGTTTGCGCCGGGTATGCGCTGTTCGGACCCTCCACCATGATGGTGCTCACCACCGGCCACGGCGTCAACGGCTTCACCCTGGACCAGCGCATCGGTGAGTTTATCCTGACCAATCCCGACATGCGGTTACCGGAAGAAACCCAGGATTTTTCCATCAACGCCGCCTATATGCGGTTTTGGGACCCGCCGGTGCGGCGCTACATCGACGAATGCCTGGCCGGCAGGGAAGGTCCGCGGCGCAAGGATTTCAACATGCGCTGGGCCGGCGCGATGATCGCCGATATCCACCGGGTGCTGATCAACGGCGGCGTGTTCCTTTATCCGGGTGATCGCAAGCTGCGCGCCAAAAACCAGGAAGGCAAGCTGCGGCTGCTGTACGAGGCCAACCCGATGAGCCTTGTCGTCGAACAGGCCGGCGGGCTGGCGACCACCGGCACGCAGCGGATCATGGAACTGCAACCGACCCACCTGCACCAGCGCTGCCCGGTGATCATGGGTTCCAAGAGCGAGGTCGAGCGCATCGTTTCCTACCATCTCGACGCACAATAAGCCCACACGGCCATCCGCCCGTCTCATTCTCTGCGGTGAGACGGGCGGTGATCGCGAAGCAAAGCTCCCCAGCGACGGAGGCGGAGCGCGAGTCGGGGAAAAACCCGGCGTTTCCGCTCAAGCGCCTTACACTATCCCGTTCCATCATCTATAAATATCATGGATAGATAGACCCAATTAGTCCTAATGTAAGCCACCTATTACTATCCGCTTCTCGATCTTGCAGAGATGATTGCATGGAACCGACTCCCTCCCGCCCAGAACCGCTCATCGGCAAGCTCAAGCGCATCGAGGATCTCGCCGAAAAACTCGTTTATATCAAATGGAGCCGTGAGTTTTTCGTACTGCTGTTGCGCGCGACGCAGGATGTTCTGGCGCTGGCCCGCCCGCAGCCCGAGTACCATAAGGTCATGGTGCTAGCCGAACGACTCGAACAACAGATCGGCGAATGCCTGGATAGAGGTGATTTACCCAAGGGAGCCGAGCGCGAGCGCTTGATTGCCGTCGTGGACGCACTCTGCCGCGCGGTACCCTCCCCCGGCGGCGATCCCGGCCAGATCGATCCGATCACGCAAAAACCGGCCGAACCGCGCACCGTGCCCCTGTTTTCCCGGTGGGACAAGAGCGAACGGCCGCAGCCGGCGGCGAGTAAAGCTTTGACCCAAAAGCTGTGGCTGGTGGCGCCCGACTCGGCGAACGAGCTGGCTCGCAAGTTCGAACAACGCGGCGGCTTTCAGGTCCGGCGCTGCGCCAATCTGACCGAAGTCCGCGCGCTGCTGGCACAGGCCGAACAGCCCGTCGCTCTGATTATCGATCTGGATTTCGTCGCCGACCACCAACCCCTGCTGGAGCAAATCAAAACCTTAAGGCAATTGTTGGCTCCGGAAGCTCCTCTCTTTTTCCTGGCCGACCGCAGCGACATCGCCGCCCGACTCGACGCAGTGGAAGCCGGCGGCTCCGGCTACTTCATCAAGCCGGTGGATATCGCCCTGTTACTGGAAATCCTGGATGAGCGCGTGCTGAAAGCGTCCGACCACCGCATCCTGATCGTCGACGACGCGATGCTCGCCGCCCGCGAAATCGCCCGTTGGCTGGACAGCCGCGGCATGGTGACCCAGGTGCTCGCCCAACCACAGCAGATCCTGCAAGCCATCGCCAACTTTCGACCCAACCTGTTGATCCTCAATCTCGATTTAAAGGAAATCGACGGACTGACGTTGGCCCAGGCCATCCAGCAGCACGAACTGTTGCGTGAACTCCCACTGATCCTGCTGTCGGAGCGCGCCGACAGCGGCGAGCGGCTGTCGGCTACCAGCCTGAGCGGCGAAGCCCTGCTCGGCAAGTCCCTGAACCCGGAACTGCTGTTCGCGGCCGTCTCCAAACGGCTGCGGCAGCGGCGCGGCCTGTACCGCAAGCTCAGCCAGCTCAGCAACCGGGATACGGTCAGCGGCCTGTACAACCGCCCGTACTTCCTCGCCCACCTGGAACGGATGCTGGTCACCGTCGAAGCCAATATCCAGCCGGTAGCCATCATGCTGATCTCCCTGGACAACCTGCGCGTCGTCGAAAGCCACGATGTCGCCGCAGCCGATGAGATCGTCGAACAAGCTGCCAAGCGCCTGCAAACCGCGCTGGGCACCGACCCGATCGCGGCTCGATTCGGCAACGCCGTTTTCACGGTCCTGTTGAGCTTCACCAGCCAGGAGGCCCTGCTCGCCACGGCGCACGCGGTGCAGGGAGCTTTGGAAACCGATGCTTACCCTTTTAACAGCGAAGGCTTTCAACTGCGCACCAGCATCGGCATCAGCGTTGCCACTCCCGCCTTGCACGAAGCCGCCATCCTGATCCAGCAGGCCGACATGGCCTGCGGCATGGCTCGGGATAGCAAGGACATGCGGATTCTCGTCCAACACGGTCAGAGCGCCGAGCAGGAGGCGGACCACCCACGGCAGCGCCGTCTGCTGGAGGAGATCCGCGAAGCCGTGCAACAGCAGCGGATGAACCTGTTGTTTCAGCCGGTGGTCAGCCTGCGCGGCGATACCACCGAGCGCTATGAAGTGCTGCTGCGGATGCGCAACCACGAGGGCTGGGAGCTGCTGCCGGAAACCGTGTTCAGTCTGGTTAAGCGTCACCGGATCGGCATGGTGCTCGACCGCTGGGTCATCGCCCATTCCATCCGGATGCTGCGCGAGCGGCAAATGCGCGGTCATTCGGCGATTCTGTTCATCAATATTTCGCCCACCATCCTACAAGATGACGAACTACCAGATTGGCTGAGCAGCGGCCTGCAAAAAACCGGGGTGCCGGCCGCCAACCTGGTGTTCGAGATCACCGAAACTACCGCCGAACTCAACCGGCAGGCGCTGCTGCCGTTTTTGCGGAAGCTCAAGCAACTGGGCTGCGGCCTCTCGATCGACCACTTCAGCGGCCACGAACGCGCCCAGGCACTCGTTCAACTCTTGAAGGCCGATTATGTCAAGCTGGCCCCCAAGTTTGCCCAGGACCTGCTGAACGACAAGGAGCGTCAGCAACAGCTCGGGCAAATGACACGCGAGTTGGCTGTTTTAGGTGTAACCACCATCATCACCGGCGTCGAGGACGCGAGCAACCTACCCACGCTGTGGTCTTGCGGCATCGACTTCGTCCAGGGTTATTTCCTGCAACGGCCGCACACCGACATGCAGTACGATTTCGATCAAACGGTGCTATGACCGGTGATGCAGGTCGATTTGACCACGGGGCTGCTGGACGCGGCGCGCCAGACACCCTCGCCTAACCACGACGACCGACCAGCCGGCTCGGTGGTCGATCTGATCGTGATTCACGGGATCAGCCTACCACCCGGCGAGTTCGGTGAGCCGTGGATCGACGCGTTGTTCACCAACACGCTCGACCCCACCGCGCATCCCTATTTTCAAACCATCGCCGGACTGCGAGTATCGGCGCACCTGCTGATTCGGCGGGATGGCGAGATCGTGCAGTACGTCCCGTTCCAGCGCCGGGCCTGGCACGCTGGCGAGTCGGCTTACCGCCACCGCCACCGTTGCAACGACTTCAGCATCGGCATTGAACTGGAAGGCGCCGACCACCTGCCCTACGACGCGCGTCAGTACCCGGTGCTGGCGGCCCTCATCATCGCCTTGCGCACGGCCTACCCCACCATCACGCCGGAGCGGCTGGCCGGTCATGCCGGCATTGCACCGGGCCGCAAGACCGATCCGGGACCGGCGTTCGACTGGATCAGGTTGCGCCGATTGCTGGAAGAAACCAGCGCCGCTAGATGAAGCAGGCCGGATCGGGACTCTCGGCCGCCGGCGGTTCCCGGTCGACGGGTTTCGCCGCCGCCGCCGGCTCCTGCGGTGACTCTTCGTCCCCCAGCAGCGCCGCTACCTGTTCCACCCACGCCGCGATCAGTTCGGCCGCTGGACGGTTCTCGCTCAAATGGCAGCCCTGACCGGCCCACAAGGCCATGAAATCGGTCAAATCCCGCTCGGCAGCGGTCTGACTCAACTCCTCGGTCAAAAACAGTTGCAGCGGAAAACCGGGTAGATCAGCTTCGTGCGGGTGCAGTTCGTTGACCAAGCGATTGCGCAATACCCGGCCGGAGCGGCCGGTGAAAACGCGGCTCAGGGTGGTGGCGATTTCGCTACCTTCGCTTAGCAGCGCTTTGTAGGCGGGGGACGCGCCGCTTTCCGGACAGGCCAGGAAGGCGGTACCCATCTCGATGCCCGCCGCGCCCAGTATCCGGGCGGCGGCGATGCCACGCCCGTCCATGATGCCACCGGCGGCGACGATGGGCACCCTGACATGCTTGGCCAGCAACGGCACCAAGGTCAGAATACCGACCAACCCCTGCTCCGGATGACCGATGAAGGTGCCACGATGGCCACCGGCCTCGGCGCCCTGGGCGATGATGAAATCCACCCCGCTTTCTTCCAGCACGATGGCTTCCAGCAGGTGGGTGGCGGTGCCGAGAGTGACGATTCCAGCATCCCGCAACAGATCCAGATATACGGTATCCGGCGCGCCGAAAATAAAGCTGACTGCCGACACCCGTTCTTCCATCACCATATCCAGCAGTTGCTCGAATTCCGGTAGCTCCGGCAGCGCAGGCGGTTGCGGTGGCAACCCCAGTTCGGCCCGGTAGGGCGCCAGCAGTTCGCGGGCGCGGGCGAGGCGGACGGGATCGCCGTGAGCCGCACTGCTCAACGCCAGATTGACGGCAAACGGCCGGTCGGTGAGAGCACGTATCTCGGCAATGGCTTGCCGCAAGGATTCGGGTTGCAGGTAACCGCCTGCCAGCGACCCCAGGCCACCAGCGTTGCTAACCGCTGCCGCCAGTTGTGGGGTGCCGGGGCCGCCAGCCATGGGGGCCTGGATGATCGGATAGCGGATGTCGAGTCGTTCGGTGAGCGCGGAGCGGGACCAGTTCATGGATGGCAACTCGCAACTGAGGTGTTAGCGTAAATGGGTAACCCGGCGACAACCGGGGTTGGACCATCTTAACGTCTTCAACCGCCGCGCTCATCCTTCATCGAGCAGCCGGCGAGTGATGAACCCCACCAGCACGAAGCCGAACAGCGCCGGCATGTAGGAAATCGTCCCGTTGACCGCGCGGGGTCGGACCCGACGTATTGCCGCCAACCGGCTGACGCGACAATTATGCCATTACTCGTAATGCGTCCACATTCGCAATACTTTAACGATTTTTCTTCTGCTACTACTTGATATAGAGGTCCCAATCCAGAACTGGACATGCCTTACAAGTAACCAAATGTTTTAATAGCTAAATTCTGTCGATCAGTCCTAGCGATGTACGAATCAGCATTGAGAAGACTATATATAAAGCGGTGCTGAATGTTGATTCGACGCGAGCAGGCATCAGATAAATCGCCAACCAGTTTTTCGTATTATGGAGTATTTTGATAGGGATTTTCACCGACAATATTGAGTAGTTCTTGAGCTTTGTCCTTCAATCCAGAAGAACTTCAGCAATTCCCGGCCTCTTGAAAATACAAATACAATCAGCATATTATGAAAAGCTCTTCTTAACCTCAATCTTGAGTTTTTTGGCGTGTTTTGATTGAAAATTCATCTGGTGTGGTTTAATCATGA
>JBATDL010000769.1:0-1636 GCA_049663445.1 Candidatus Competibacter sp. | reverse complement strand
TCATGATTAAACCACACCAGATGAATTTTCAATCAAAACACGCCAAAAAACTCAAGATTGAGGTTAAGAAGAGCTTTTCATAATATGCTGATTGTATTTGTATTTTCAAGAGGCCGGGAATTGCTGGGGTTCCACGTCGTAGCCCAGTTCCGCCAGGGTTTCGCCGATCACCTGTTGTGCGTAGCGGCGGGCGGCATTCTGTTCTTCCTGTTGGCGCTGCTATTCGAGCACCACCCGGTGGGCTTGATTCAGGTGCTGGATGTGCTGGCGCAGTTCAGCGGCCAGCGCATCGGCCTGACGGGCGCGGGCGGCGGTCAGGAAAGCGTTGCGCAGCTCGATCAAGGTCGCCGGGGGATTCAGTTGATCCGTGTCGTTCAGGCGTTGGAACAGGCGGCGCCATTCCGCTTGGCGGCTTTCGGTGGGGAAGGGATTGGCGCGGGCCTGGAGTACCTCGGCGGCGGTGCGCAAAGGGGCGGCGGCATCCTGACTGAGTTCCGCCAACAAGGTTTTGGCGGCGTGATTGGCGGCGGCGCGTTCGCTCAGCCGTTGCAGGTCGGCGCGGGCCTGGAGAAAGCGCTGATTTAGGAGGTTTCGGTACTGCCGCACCGTGTCCAGCGTGTCGTCGGTGGGCGATGCGGGCGGGATCAGGTCGATGGCGAAGGCTTCAGCGGGATAGCGCTGCTGGAGATCAGCCAGGGTCTGCGGCAGGGTGGACCATTCTGCGTGAATTTGGGCGATGGCCTGCCCGCATTGTTCCCGCTCCCGGTGCTGGCGTTCGGCTTCCAACTGTTGTTGCAATCGGGCGGAATCGACGGTGTAGCGATAGCATTTGGGGCCGCTCATCTCAGGTCAACTCCACGCTATAAACATGGTCGTCGAGCCGCACCGCCGTCACCGTGATCCGCCGACGTTCGGGATCTTCTTCCAAATGGAACAGGGCGCGGGCCAGCGGGTTGACGAAGGTGGTTTCCAGCCGGTTGCCGATGCCGCGCCCACCGTCGCTCAAGTCCTGGGTACACCAGGCCAGCAGTTGTTGGCGCACCGGTTCCGGGATGAGCAGGGTCAACTCATGCTCGTCGGCGATCCGTCGGGCGATGTGCTCCAGCATCCCGGCGAAAATCTGTTCGGCGATGGCCGGCTGGATGAAGTCGAACACCACGATGTTGTCGCCGATGCGGTTGAGGATTTCCGGGCGGCCCAGGGTGAATTTGAAGTAGTCGGCGATGGCGGCGCGCACCTGGCGCTCGACCTGTTCATAGGGTTCGCCGGGCTGCACCCGGAGCCGGCGCTGGCCGGCCGCGTCCTCGACGGTGATGCCGAGATTGGAGGTGAAAATCAGAATGGCTTCGGAGAAATAGACGGTGTCACCGCGCCCGTCGGTCAAGCGTCCGTCTTCGAGGATTTGCAGGAATTTGTCGAGAATGCGCGGGTGGGCCTTTTCGATCTCGTCAAACAGAATCACGCTGAACGGTCGGGCGCGCACGGCGTTGGTGAGCTCACCGCCGGCGTCGTAGCCGACATAGCCGGGCGGCGCGCCGAGCAGGCGGGCGTCGGCGTGTTCGGCGGCGAATTCGCTCATGTCGAAGCGGATGTAGGCGCGTTCATCGCCGAACAGCAGCGCGGTCAGGGCGCGGGC
>JBATDL010000768.1:0-2511 GCA_049663445.1 Candidatus Competibacter sp. | reverse complement strand
ACCAGCAAAACCGTGCAAGCAAATTCCTGGCGCCGGGATTGCTGGATGCGGGCCAGTTCGGCGTCCAGGACCTTGCGGTCGAACGAAGCGTTGTGGGCAATTAGCGGACAGTCGCCGATGAACTCGGCGGCTTGGCGCATCACCTTGGCCGCCGGCGGGGCATGGCGGATCATGGCGGGAGTGATGCCGGTAAGCTGGACGATGAACGGCGAGATCGAGACCTTCGCGTTCATCAGGCTTGGATAGCGGTCCACGATCCGCCCCGCGCGAACCAGCACCACGGCGACCTCGGTGGCCCGCGCCCCGCCCTCGGGCGAGAGGCCCGTGGTTTCAAAGTCGATCACCGCAAGGGTTTCCATCAATTCGGGTTCCGGGTGAGCGCGCAAATTGAATACAAGAGAGTCAAACCCAAGGGAGGCCGAAAACCGCGAAATAGACCATCAGGGTCGACCATGGAACATCAACCACGATGGCCGGCCAGAAGGTCACCGCGGGGGTCGAGCGCCCGAACGGTCCACCGGCTTAGCGAAACAGGCTCATCCGCGCCATCACCCCGTCGCGCTTGATCCGCCAGTGCCACAGCGCGCCGCCAATATGCAGGACGATGAGACCCAGCAGAACCCAGCCGAGCAGACCGTGGAGCGAGAACAGCGTCTCGCTGAGCCCCTTGTCCTTGCCGATCAGTCCCGGCAGGGTCCAGCCGAAGAACTGCACCGGGTAGCCGCCCGCCGCCGTGGCGAGCCAGCCCAGGATCGGCATGGCCAGGAGCGCGACATAGAAGAGGCCATGCACCGCATGGCTGGCCACGCGCTCGAATCCATCGAGGGGTGGCCGATACGGCGGGACGCCCAAGACCCGCCGGAAACCCAGACGCAGGAGCATCAGAACCAGGATCAGGACGCCAACGGTCTTGTGGGCGGTGTAGAGGGCATCGGTCCCCGCCTTCCCAAAGGTTTCCTGGGTGCCGTCGAAACCCAGAAACCCCAAGGTCATGCCGACCCCCAGCACCCCCAGTACCAGAAAGGCGATCAGCCAGTGCAACAGGCGTTGTACCAGGGCGTAGCGATGAATCTCGGTCATGGTGTCCTCCTGTCTGTGGTTCCGAGAAGAGCCAGTGCGATAGCAATGAAATCATGGACCCCGCGGTGATCGACGGCAATGTTCGCCATGACGATAAGGTCGAGCCCTGTGACTTTCAAAAACACCGCTGGAGCTTTTGGGTAATGAGCTTCAACCGATCACCGTGCGCCCGGACCAGCCCTTCGTGACCGTCCCGCACCGGAGGTACGAGAACGGTTCCGCCGTGTACCGGCGGCCGAGAACGGCCGGCCACTGGGGGGGTTGCGGCCACGGTGCGTCGCCACGCCGCCCCGGTCCGAGTGCGACCTGCCCCACCCCCTCGTCTTGGACGGCGACCCCGGCCAACCACGATCCCCGTGCTCGGGCGTGGGCACGGACATCGCGCGGTCGGAAACGGTCATTCGAACAGACAGTACCCGTTTTTCGCGCACCCCCAGCACCCCGTTGAACCCCTCGCTCCGACCAGCGATCGCGCCCGATCCGAGACAAGTGATCCACCGTCGGCACCATTCAGCAAAAAGGGGAATCAGGGGCTCCAAATCCGTTGAGAAACGGTCTCATTTCCACCAAAACCAACGTCGGCTGGGTTTAGGGGGGTGTCCAAGAACCGCCCGTACCTGCCGCAACCAGGCAATCAGCCGATTTTTCACCACGGTCAGTTCCATCCGGCCATCCACCAGCACCCGTTCGAGTAGTCGGCCCTGCTCGACCAGTTTGGCGGCGGGTTCGCCGAGTGCCTCCAGTTCCAGGAGCGCATCGCGCAATGCGGCCAGCCCTTCCGCCGGATCAGGGGTCGGCGCGTTCAAGCCGCTTTCCAACCGGATGAACCAGGTTGGCGGAGGAGACATTGGCTTCGATGGCCGCGCCGTTGCGCGTTTTTGAAAGCGCTCGAAAAAATGTGGAGCCGGGGGTGGGGTTCTCGAAGTGGGCGCCGGATACTCGGTGGATTCCCGGAATCGCCGCTCAGAACCACCGCTTCGATCCCAATGGTCGCTTTCGGTTTCTTCCGCCCGGTGCTGGGTTGACGCCCTCTCCAAATGGTTGCTGATCGCCCAGCCCCTCATTGCTGGTGGCGCCGCACCCGCCATCATCGGCATGTCCCATCCCGCGGGCGGTTCCACCGCCTGGACGACCGAGTGAAGCTTCCCGCCGGGATGGAGCGTTTCGCCATGATCCACGGCCACGAAGGCGGTGAAACGGCATAATACGCCGTATTGGAGCGAAAACGCGGTGATGTCCTCCACCAGCCGTGCAGGGTGCTGTTGGCCAGCGGCGAAGTGATGTTCCAGATCGAGCACCCGCGCCCGTGCCCAGCAGGTCCGCACCGCGCGGTCCGAAGTGATCACCGGCACCAGGGTCTGCTGGAACGCATGCCCGTCGGCGGTGCGGCCGCTGACGGTGACTTGGGCCGGTGGGTCACCCCGCCAGCGC
>JBATDL010000767.1:0-3397 GCA_049663445.1 Candidatus Competibacter sp. | reverse complement strand
GTATTGGGCAAGTGGTTCGGCGGCGCGGAGCTGAGCGTGGGCGAATGGCAGCGGCTGGCGCTGGCGCGGGCTTTTCTACGGCGGTCTACGCTGCTGATTCTGGACGAGCCGACCAGCGCCATGGATTCCTGGGCGGAAGCCGACTGGCTGGCGCGGTTTCGCAGCCTGGCCGCCGGCCGCACCGCCCTGGTGATCACCCATCGCTTCACCACCGCCCTGCACGCCGACGTTATCCATGTGATGGGGCAGGGCCGCATCCTCGAATCCGGCAGTCACGCCGAATTGCTGGCGCGAGGCGGGCGTTATGCCCAGTCGTGGACACAACAACTGCGGGAGACCGGAAAGGGGTGAGTGGGGGGCAAAGGCACTCCGTGAAGGCGGGCTGGCCGTTTCGGCGTGCTTCTTCCATCGCTGGTTCTTTCCTGGAGCGTTTGGGCCTCATAATAAGCTCATGAGATTGTCGCCACTTGGCGAGAACGAGCGACCCTGCTGTGGGAACTGCGCTTTCCACCGGCGGATTAGCTGCTGGCCAAATATCAGGTACGAAAGCGCTGGTTGTTGCCGTGGCTGTACACGCGTCGGGCCATGGCGGGCGTCTGGAAGTTTCAAAAATTCTGAGGGGGTGCTGTTTTGATGGCGTTTGTTTCCACTCGTATCGTTCGCGGACTGCGCGAACTGGCGGCAGAGATGCCGGTGAGTTTGCGGGTCAGCGGCGAGTGCATGGCACCCCTGCTCGCATCCGGGGCGGTGATCCAGGTCATCCGCCAGCCCTTTTACTGGCCCGGTGATCTGATGGTCGTCCATGCGCCGGATGGTCGCTTGCTGGTTCACCGGCTGTTGGGCTGTTATTCCAAGGGGCGGGGATGGCGCTGGTTGACTCAGGCTGACAATGCCCTTCGGCCCGACTTGGCGCTGCCTCTAACTCATGTCGTCGGCAGAGTGGTGGGCGGCGATGGTCATGCTCACACGATCCACATTCCCTTCCGGCATCGGCTTTGGGCGTGCGGGCGGTTTCTCCGGCACGCGCTGCGGGTCGCGCGTCGGTGGTGGTGAAATGACTTTCGGCGACGCTTATCTGACCCGGTCCCTGACGGATGGTGATTTGTCGGCGGAACCGTGGGGTTCCGAAACACTGGCTATCGACTTCGCGGGCGGCCCCTACCGGTTCTCGGGTTTGGCGCCCGCGCAGGCCGGGTGGGTGCAAGCACGGTTTCAATCTTTGTGTGATGCGGTTTCGGGAGCCTCTGCGCCTGTTTTCACCACCATACATCGCTTGCCCGAAAGTGCGTTCCGGGAGATCGATACCCGTGGCTGGGAATACACCTTCGACCGCGATTATCACCCTGAGCGCCTGTGTCTGGCGGGATGGGGTTTCGTGGCTGAAATTCGCTTTGGGCCTGGCTTGCGGGGCCGACTGTGGACCTGTCGCGCCGACCCGAAGCGTTTTGCCGGCATGTTCCAGAATTTTTTCCGGGTACTGGTCGCTTACCGGGTGATGCAATTGGGCGGGGTGTTGCTGCACAGCGCCGCGTTCGCCCGCGATGGCCGTGCCCAGGTGGTGTTCGGGCGCTCTGGCGCCGGCAAATCCACCAGTTCGCGGTTTGCCTTAACTGCTGGCTGGGAAGTGCTGTCCGACGACATGAACGCCTTGCTGCCCGATCCCTGGCGAGTGGAGAAACTGCCCTACGCCGGCGATTTGGGGCAGACGCCCAGTCGCAGCCACGCCTATCCCATCGCTGGGTTGCGCTGGCTGCAACAGGCTGCGACCCACGCCGTGCAGCCCATGTCGGGAGCCTTGGCGCTGGCGCGGTTGCTGGTGTGCGCGCCGGTTGTCAATGAAGACCCGTTCCGGGTGGACGGCCTGTTGCATAATCTGACAAATTTGCTGGGACACGCGGGCGTGGAAACGCTCGATTTCGCCCGTGACCCAGGTTTTCTTTCCTTGCTCGAAACTGATCGTTGAGGTGAACCATGCCGGCTGATTCCCCCAATTTCCGCCTCTGCGCCGATGTCCGCTACCGGCAGATCGCCGATGAAGGAATCGTGCTGCGCCAGCAGGCGGGTGAAGTGCTCGTGCTCAACGAGGTAGGCGCGCGGGTCGTGGCGTTGCTGGACGAGGGTTTGGCGCCGCCAGGGATCGTCGCCCGCCTAGCTGCGGAATTCGACGCCGAGCCTGGAGACCTTGCGGCCGATATCGCCGGCTTCGTGGCGGAACTCCACGCCGCCGGTGTCATCGAGGAGGAGGCGCGATCATGAGTTACCAGGCGCTTCTGGCCAAGGCGGTCGATGACAACATCCCATTTTCCGTGCTGCTGGAATTGACCTACCGCTGCAACCTCGATTGCTACTACTGCTACAACGACCGGACCAACCAAGGACGGCCACTATCAGTGGCGCAATACGTCAGTTTATTTGCCGATTTGCGCCAGTTGGCCACCATGAACCTGACCTTCAGCGGTGGCGAGCCACTGGCGCACCGGCATTTTTTCACGCTGGGCGCACGGGCGCGGGCGCTGGGCTTTGTAATCCGGGTTAAATCCAACGGCCATCGGCTGAACGGACGATTGGCGCGACGGTTGCTTAACGAAGTCGATCCCTTCGTGGTGGAAATTAGCCTGCACGGCGCCAGTGCCGCGACTCACGAGCGCCAAACACAAGTGGCAGGGAGTTTCGGGCGGCTGCTGACGAATCTGGAGCAGATGCAGGCCCTGGGCCTGCGGGTGCAGCTTAATTCGACCCTCACCGCTTGGAACGAGACCGAGATGGAGGCGATGGGCGCGTTGGCCGAGCGGATGGCCCTGCCCTTGCGCTGGAATATGCAGATCACCCCGAGGGATAATGGCGACCGCGCGCCGCTGGATATCGCCGCCTCGCCCCAGGCGATCAGTCGCCTGCGGGGGTTGTTGGAGCAACGACGCGGCACGGAAACGACCATTGATCTCGACCCACCACCCCCGTGGGGCAAATATTGCGGCGCGGGTGCGTCGGGGTTGACGGTGGACCCGTGGGGCAATGTTTACCCTTGTGTGCAGTGGCGGGTTCCGACGGGCAACCTGCACCGGGAGAATGTGCGGGACATCTGGGAGCGGTCGCCGGCGCTGCATGCGGTACGCGCCCATACCGAGGCGCTTGCCACTACCGTCAAGGAGGGGGCGGCGGGAGCGACGAAAGGATGGTTTTGCCCGGCGCTGGTGGAGCCGGGTATCGGCAAAGACAAGCTTTCAGAGTCGATATAAGTGGTTGGTTGTGCATAACTTTAAACGAATAATGAGTGGCCTGGCTTGGCCGACGATGGATAGGGGAGAGATAGCGGATGAGAGCAAACAACAAACCAGGCACAGCCCGTTGGATCGGCTTGTGCATGTTTTTTTCCCTGGTGTTGGGGTGGACGGGACCA
>JBATDL010000766.1:0-7304 GCA_049663445.1 Candidatus Competibacter sp. | reverse complement strand
GCCTATGACTTGTATTCCTTCGCGGTGCTGCCCATCCTGGGCCAGTGGGTGGCCGGCGATGCCGCCAGTTACCGTTACTTGGCCGAGTCCATTCGCCTGCATCCAGATCAGGAAACCCTGCTGCGATTGATGGAGACGGCAGGCTTTGAGCGCTGCCAATACTTCAACTTGACCGGTGGCATTGTGGCGGTGCATCGCGGCTACAAGTTTTGATCCCCCCTTATCCCTTCTCCTCCCTCATCCTATCCAGGAGCCTCGCGTGACGCCTGCTGTGATCGCCGCCAGTTTGGAAACCGCGCTCAACCTGGTTTTGCGCCTGGACCCAGAGATGTTCGCTCGCTTGGGCGCGCTGAGCGGTCATGTAATCGCGGTCGAACCGAGCGGCATGGCGATCACCTTCTATCTGCTGCCCGAGCCCGGCGGCATTCAGGTGATGGACCGCTGTGAGGCTGAACCCAGCGTGCGGATTCGTGCCACGCCTGCGGTGTTGTTCCGGCAATGGCGGGGGCGGCGCGCCGGCAGCGGCGAGATCACCATCGAAGGCAACGTTGAGGTGGGGCGGGAGTTTCAGACCCTTCTGGCGCGGCTGGATATCGACTGGGAAGAGCAACTGTCGCAAGTCGTTGGTGATGTGGCCGTTCACCACCTCGGCGGTTTGTGGCGCGGCTTGCGTGCCTGGAGTGGGCGGACTGGCGATGTCCTCCTGCGTGATGGTGGCGAGTACTTGCAACAGGAGCTGTATGTACTGCCGCCGCGCCAAGCGATCGAGCAGTTTTTGAATGCCGTGGACCTCCTGCGCGAAGACGCCGACCGTCTGGCCGCGCGGGTCGAACGTCTGCGTCGGCGGTCGGTGGCTGGCGAACTGGCTTAGGGCTCTTCCTACTCAATGCGCGAACTTCGTATGTTCGGCCCCGCCCAACTGCTGCGCTTGCTGCACATCAATCGGGTGTTGGTGCGCCACGGCCTGGACGACATCGTGCTGGCGACCCATCTGTTTCGGCCCGTCGGCTTTCTGCGGCACCTGTTGCCGTGGAACTGGGTGCCTCGCCAGCAACTGGATCTGCCGCGTGGCGCCCGTATCCGCCTGACGCTGGAAGACTTGGGGCCGATCTTTGTCAAGTTCGGACAAATGCTGTCCACTCGCCGCGACCTGTTGCCGGACGATATCGCTCTGGAACTGGCCAAGCTGCAAGACCGGGTGCCGCCCTTTCCCGGTGAGCAGGCGCGGGCCATCGTCGAGAAGGCCTATGGTCAGCCGCTGGAGGCGTTTTTCGAAGAATTCAGTTTTCAGCCGCTGGCTTCCGCTTCGATTGCCCAGGTGCATACCGCCCGCTTGCACAGCGGTCGGCAGGTGGTGGTCAAGGTGGTGCGGCCCGGCATCGAAAAGATCATCCGCCGCGATGTGGAACTGCTGTACATTATCGCCAGTCTGGCGCAGCGCTACTGGCGAGAGGGGCGCCGGCTGCGGCCGGTCGAGGTGGTGACCGAGTATGAAAAGACCATTTTTGATGAACTGGATCTGATCCGCGAGGCCGCCAACGCCAGCCAACTGCGGCGCAACTTCCAGAATTCATCGGTCCTGTACGTGCCCGAGGTGTTCTGGCCAGAAACCCGCCGCGAAGTGCTGGTGATGGAGCAGATCCACGGTATCCCCGTGGGTGATATCGCCGAACTGCGGCGGCGCGGGGTGGATTTGAAAAAACTGTCGGAACGAGGGGTGGAGGTTTTTTTTACCCAGGTCTTCCGCGACAGTTTCTTTCACGCCGACATGCATCCTGGCAACATCTTCGTCAACGCCGAACACCCGGACAACCCCAGCTACATTGCCGTGGATTTTGGCATCATCGGTACGCTGAGCCCTACCGACCAGCATTACCTGGCGGAAAATTTTCTGGCGTTCTTCCACCGCGATTATCGACGGGTGGCGGAACTGCATATCGAGTCCGGTTGGGTGCCGGTGGAAACCCGGATAGACGAATTTGAGTCGGCCATCCGCACCGTTTCGGAGCCGATCTTCGACCGCCCGCTCAAGGATATTTCCTTCGGCGTTTTTCTGCTGACGCTGTTCCAGACCGCCCGCCGCTTCAACATGGAGGTGCAGCCGCAGCTCATGTTGCTGCAAAAGACCCTGCTCAATATTGAGGGGTTGGGGCGGCAACTCGACCCCGAACTGGATCTGTGGAAGACCGCCAAACCGTTCCTGGAAAGCTGGATGCGCGACCGGGTCGGTCCGCGTTCATTCATCAGGCGCATTAAAAACCACATACCGCGCTGGATCGAGCAGACGCCGGATCTTCCAAACCTGGTTTATCACCTGCTCCGGCAGGCGAACGCTGACGGGCTGACGGGGCAACTGAGTAAACAAAAAACGGAATATTTGCGGCGCGATCAGCGCCGCGCCGACCGGCGCAATTTTCATTCCGTGGTGGGCGCGGCGCTGATCATCTGCGCTGTGGTGCTGCTGGGATTCAACGCTCAAAACAGTATCGATGTTTGGCAGACACCGCCGCTGATCTGGCTGTTGGGCGGCGTCGGTGTCGGCTTGCTGCTCGGTGCCTGGCCGACGGATGTCTGAGGACGTTCAGGAGCGTTGCAATGCGGCTTCCACCGTGTCGCGTTGGCCGCGCCCGCACAAAATTTCAATCAGGGTCAAAGCGAAGTCTATGGCGGTGCCGGGACCGCGCGAGGTAATGAAGGTGCCGTCGCGCACCACGGCGGCGCTGCTGGTCTTGATGCCTTCTTGACCATCGAGAATGCCCGGATAGGCGGTGGCTTCACGATTATCCAGCAAACCGGCACCGGCCAGCACTCGCGGCGCGGCGCAAATGGCGGCGACGTAGCGACCCTGTTCCGCCATCCGCCGCAGCAGCGTCGCGATCCGCCGGTCGGCTTCCAGTCGCTGTGCGCCGCCCAGACCACCGGGTAGCACCACCATGTCGAAATCCTGATCCAGAACCTCGGCCAGGGTGATTTCGGGCAGCAGCATGACTCCGCGCGAAGCCGTCACTGTTCCGGCTTCCAGCCCGGCGACCACTACAGTGACGCTGGCGCGGCGCAGCAGGTCAATGATGGTGACTGCTTCCAGTTCTTCGCAGCCTTGGGCGAGCGGGACGAGTACGGTAGCCATGGCAAACTCTTCTTCCAAGTGGGTGCGGATTCGGAAGGTAGGCCGGTGTTCAGCCGTTTTTGTGATCTTGCAGTAAAGACATGCCCCTGAGCAGGTTCAGGGCTTCGTAGAGCGCATAATCGTTTTGGGTGAAATCGGCTTCGCCGTCGGCGGTTTTGGATCCGGCGCTGTCCGGCGGCGCGCCGTCGGCCCGGCCGTTGCGGTCGTTGCTCAGGTGGCCCGACAGATCGGATTCCTTGATGAAATTGGTATCGGTATCGTCGGCGGCAATCTTCAGCGATTTGAGCTTGATGTCGGGTTCGATACCCTCGGCCTGAATGGAGCGGCCGTTCGGGGTGTAGTAGCGTGCCGTGGTTAGTTTGACCGCCGTGCCGTTGCCCAAGGGCAAAATGGTTTGCACCGAGCCCTTGCCGAAGGTGCGTTCGCCCAGAATCAGCGCCCGACGGTGATCCTGTAGCGCGCCCGCGACGATTTCCGAAGCTGACGCGGAACCACCGTTGACCAGCACGACCAGCGGCGCGCCTTTCAGTAAATCACCCGGCGTGGCCTTGAAGCTTTGGTCGGAGCCGTTGCCACGTCCCTTGGTCTGGACAATGGCGCCATCCTCGAGGAAATCGTCCGCCACATCCACCGCGCCGTTCAATACTCCACCTGGGTTGTTGCGCAGGTCCAGCACCAGTCCCTGTAGCGGTTTCTTGTTCTGTTGTTCCAGTTCTTGCAGTGCCTGTTCCATGCTCTGTGCGGTCTTGGACTGGAACTGCGTGATCCGCAGATAGCCAAAACCCGGTTCCAACAGGCGGCTTTTGACGCTCCTGACCTGAATGACTTCCCGGACCAGCTTGACCTTGAACGGTTTTTTCGTGCCTTCCCGGACAATGGTCAGAGTGATCGAAGTATTCGGCTTGCCTCGCATCCGCTGGATGGCATCGGGCAACGGCATGCCCTTAACCGAGGTGTCATCCAGACGGATGATCAAGTCGCCAGCGCGAAGGCCAGCCCGTTGGGCGGGTGTATCGTCGATCGGGGCGATAATCTTGATAAAGCCGTCTTCCTGCCCGACTTCGATGCCCAAGCCGCCAAACTCGCCGGACGTACCGATCTGCAAGTCCTGGAACGCCTCGGCGTCCAGATAGGCGGAGTGGGGATCGAGGTTGCTCAACATGCCGCGAATTGCGTTTTCCAGCAGATCTTTGTCCTTGACCGGCTCCACGTAATCTTGCTTGACGGCGTCGAGTACACCGGTGAAGGTACGCAATTCATCCAGGGGAAGCTTGTTGTTTTCAGTCGCTGTTTCCTTTTCGGCCCAGACGGCGTGCACCGTCGTCAGCGAAACGCCCGCCAAAAAGCTCAACGCCAGCGCTAGACCGTGTCGGGTTGCAGCACTCATCTTTGCTCCAGAATTCTTCATGACTGGGAAGATACTAAATAAATTAACCGATGGTTGCCATAAGACAACCGAACAGGCTCAAGTGTCGGGGTCGGACTGGAAAAATTTACCGGTAGGTTCAATGGGGGTGGATCAGATAACCCCGACACCGACCGCCGAGGCCGGTGTCGGGAGTGGTTGCGGCGAGGAAGTGGGCCAGATCTACTTGGCCTTACCCTGGTTGGCGACGGCGTCCATCAGTTTTTTGAGTTCCTCGGGATCGGCGAGGTAGTAACTCTTGGTGGGCCGCAGCTTGGCATCGAGTTCGTAGACCAGCGGCACGCCGGTCGGAACGTTCAGAGCGATGATCGCCTCGTCGGACATGTCGTCGAGATATTTGATCAGTGCCCGCAAGCTGTTGCCATGCGCGGCGATCACTACGCGCTTGCCGGCGCGGATGGTGGGTACGATGGTGTCATGCCAGTAGGGCAGCACTCGGTCGATGGTGATCTTGAGGCTTTCGGTGGCCGGCAGCACCCGCGGGTCGAGATCGACGTAGCGCGGATCGTTGGTGGGGAAGCGCGGGTCGGTCGGCTCCAGCGCCGGCGGTGGAATGTCGAAGCTGCGCCGCCAGATCTTGACCTGCTCCTCACCGTGTTGAGCAGCGGTCTCCGCTTTGTTCAAACCGGTCAGGTTACCGTAGTGGCGCTCGTTGAGCCGCCAGGTCCGATGCACCGGAATCCACATCAGGTCCATTTCATCCAGCACGGTCCAGAGCGTGCGGATGGCGCGCTTGAGCACTGAGGTAAAGGCGACATCGAAGACGTAGCCTTCCTTTTTCAGGGCTTGTCCACCTTTCCGGGCTTCCTCGCGGCCCTTCTCGGACAGATCGACGTCATGCCAACCGGTAAAACGGTTTTCCTTATTCCATTGGCTTTCGCCATGGCGGATGAGCACGATTTTGTACATGAAAGAATACCTCCTTGGTTCAGGGCGGTCGTGGTCGTCATCGGATGGGGTGTGTCGGCCAGCGTTTGGAATGGCGCCGGTCTCGGATGGCGGCGGCACCGTGGGCCAGCAGTGCGCCGATCCCTTGAAGCGATTGTGAAAAATTTATCAAAAGATCATACGCCGGACCGGTTGGTTTCGCCACTCGGCATTTGTGCCGCTGGTCGTGAAGTGGCTTCTCAGTATCGCTATATCAAGCTATGCTAATGTGCAAAATTCCCGGAAAGGCGTTGTCGGATTTATGGTGCATGATGGGGTTGTGGGCATTGCGCGGGATGGCGGCGGCGGTTTGGCGCTGGAATTACTGATGACCCGCGATGAGGATATCGAGCGAGCCTCGCGTTCGCTCAAGGCGATGTCGCATCCGCTGCGGCTTAAGATTCTTTGCACCTTGGGCGATCAGGAGATCAGCGTCCAGGAAATCGTCGAGCGCGTGGGCACTTCTCAAAGCAACATTTCCCAGCATCTGGCGATCCTGCGCGACAAGGGTATCCTCACCTGCCGCAAGGATGCCAACCGAGTCTATTACCGGGTGGGAGACGCCCGTACTCTACGTCTGATCGGCATGATGCGGGACGTCTTCTGCGCACGGGCTTGAACTGTCGGAGCGATTCGATGGCCTTTCACCGTTACCGTCCGGCGGCGAACCTGGCGCCACAATGTCTTCAAAGGTTATCAATTGAGGTCACGCATGAGTAGCGAACGGATTATCCGGATCATGGCCGGTTCTTTTATCCTGCTGTCGTTGTTGCTGGGGGCTTCGGCCAGCCCGCTCTATCACAGCAGCTACTGGCTTTGGTTCACCACCTTCGTCGGGTTTAACCTGTTCCAGAGCGGCTTTACCCGCTTCTGTCCGGCCGAGCAGCTTCTGTGGAAGTTGGGTGTTAAAAAGACTGATGCTCCGGCCAGTTGTTCGAACTAATAGAGAACCTTAGGCAATTATTGATGAGCGATTTCATCGAATTTTCCACGCAGAACTGGCTGTTGTTTTTGGCGCTGTTCGCTATTTCGGGGATGCTGATCGGCGGTGAGGTCCTGCGCAAAATACGTGGGGTCAGCAGCCTCAGTGCTGCTGAAGCCCTGCGCCTGATCAACGATCAGGAGGCCCTGATTCTGGATATCCGCGACGGCGGTGAATACAAAGAAGGCCACATTCCGCAGGCGCGCCATATCCCGCTCGGCACCCTGCGCGACAGACTGAACGAATTGACCAAGGCCAAGGACAAGCCCATCGTCGTTTATTGCCGCAACGGTGCCACCTCGCAGACGGCTTGCGCACAGCTCAAAAAGAACGGGATTGCCAACGTCTACAGCCTGAGCGGCGGGCTGTCGGCCTGGCAGGAGGCCCACTTGCCGGTCAGTCGCAAGAAGCCCTGATGCTCGTGCCAGATCCGGCGACGCCGAACATTGTGATATACGCCTCTGAGTATTGTCCGTACTGCCGGCGGGCGCGGGCGCTCTTGGACAGCAAGGGCGTGGTTTATACGCTGTTGGACGTAAACCGCGACCCGCAGTTGTGGGAGGAAATCGCCAAACGCACCGGTCGCCACACCGTGCCGCAAATCTTTATCGGTGATCGATATGTTGGTGGCTGCGATGACTTGTTCGAGCTGGAGCAGCGCAGTGAGTTGACCCCATTGTTGCGCGGCTGAAGCCGGGCGCGCGGTTTGTCCGACGGTCCGGTGGCGAGTCGGCTTTCCAGGGGATACCCCGGTGGGTAGGTTACCGGTGCCCGGGTGCATATGCCACAATCGCGCCGGGTCCGGGTGGATTGTTGGGTTGTATGGCGCGAACCCTGTAGAA
>JBATDL010000765.1:0-11846 GCA_049663445.1 Candidatus Competibacter sp. | reverse complement strand
GCCTCACCGTGCGCGACGTGCTCGACCATCACCAGAGCGAGATCTGGAGCGACCGCACCGGCGACGGTTTGGCCCGGGTGCGGGTACCGCTACTGCCGGCGCGTGGCATGCACATGGCCAGCGACTTGCCACCGCGTCCGGAGTTTTACGATTTTAGCCTGCTGCGGCAGACGGCGCCGGGCGGCGATCTGGCCGAACGGCCGCTCAAGTCACTTGATTACGTGGTGTTCGATCTGGAAACCACTGGGCTCAAGCCCTCGGAGGGCGACGAGATCGTTTCCATTGCCGGGGTACGCATCGTCAGCGGCCGCATTCTGACCGGTGAGACTTTCGACCGTCTGGTCAACCCCGGCCGTCTCATTCCCAAGGACTCCACCCGCTTTCACGGCATCACCGACGACATGATCCAGGGCAAGCCGCCCGTGCATCTGGTGTTGCCCCAGTTCCGCCAGTTCGTCGGCGACGCTGTGCTGATCGCGCACAACGCCGCGTTCGATCTGAGGTTTCTCCAATTGAAGGAGGCGGAAAGCGGCGTCATCTTCGATAACCCGGTGCTCGATACTTTGCTGCTGTCGGTGTTTCTCCACGACCACGCGCTGGAGCACAGCCTGGACGCCATCGCCGAGCGCTTCGGGGTGCGGGTGTCGGCCCGCCACACCGCGCTGGGTGATGCTTTGGTCACCGCCGGGGTCTTCGTGCGCATGTTGGAATTGCTGGAGGATATGGAAATCATGACGCTGGGACAGGCTATCGCCGCCTCTTCGACCATCGTCGAGGTGCGAGCGCGACAGCGGCAGTTCTAAGCGCCATCTCATCCACGGTGATTCCACGGCATCGGCCCCTGAAAAAGAGGGGAAGACCAGCCAGCCTTCCCTTCCGTCATTCTCAACACCCGGCAAATTTCAGATCAAAGCAGTGCTTCTTCCGCCACCAGCAAACCATCCTCGTCGGCGTAGAGGTAGTGGTCGGGCAGGAAAGTCACGCCGGCAAAGCGCACCGGAATATCCCGCTCGCCGATCCCGCGCTTGACGCTCTTGAGCGGATGCACGCCCAACGCCTTGACGCCAATGCCGATTTCGGCGATGGCGGCGGAATCGCGGATACCGCCATTCACCACCACCCCGGCCCAGTCGTGCTCCTCGGCCAGTTCGGCGAGCTGGTCGCCCAGCAGCGCGCAGCGTATCGAGCCGCCACCGTCCACCACCAGCACCCGGCCCGCACCCGGCTCTTCCAGCGCGGCGCGAACCAGGGAATTATCCTCGAACACTTTCAGGGTCACGATGGGACCGCAGAACATCACCTCGCCACCGTAATCGCCGAAGATCGGCTCGGCGATTTGCAGGCGATCGGAAAATTCATCGCATAGGTCGGTCGTCTTGAAATCCATGGGGGCTACTCTCGCGGCTTGGGGACAGGAATTCTGAAGTTTACCTTACTTATTTTACGCCTTAACGGCTGGTGATCTTCAACTCAATACGGCGGTTGCGGCGGTACGCCTCCGGGTTGTCGGCCGGATCGATCGGGTGATATTCCGCCATACCGACCGCCGCCAGCCGCTGCGGCGGGATACCCTGCTGGATCAGATAGTTCACCACTTCCTGCGCCCGCGCGGTGGACAACTCCCAGTTGGAGGGAAAACGACCGCGGATCGGCACCCGGTCGGTATGACCCTGTACTTCGATGATCACCGGTAAGTCCGGCGGCAGGCGCGCGGCCAACTGCTGGTAAACCATGGCGAATTTGTCCAGATCGCCGCGCCCCCCCGGCGACAGCGTGGCCTCGCCGGAGGGAAACAACACCTCGGACTGAAATACGAAGCGGTCGCCCACCACCTTGATGTCGGGGTTGCCGGCGAAAACCTCGCGCAGCCGGCCGAAGAAGTCGCTGGCGTACTTCTCCAATTCCTCGACCCGCTCCAGCAAGCGCTTCTTGAGCGCACTGTCCAGCGCCTCGATCCGATCCTTCTGCTGGACGATGACGGCGTCGCGTTGCGCCAGTTCGCCCTGGTTGGCCGCCAAGGCTTGGTTGAGCCGTTCCAGTTCGTTGGCCAAGCGTTCGGCCCGAGCGCTGAGTAACGCCGCCAGTTCCTGGGCGCCGACGGCCGCCTGTTCCGCCTTGCTTTTATCGATGCTCAGTGCCGACTGTGCCATTCGCAGCGCCCCCAGTTCATTGCGTAGTTGCGCCAACAGCACGTCCCGTGCGCCGACCGTGCTTTCCAAACCCTGGACCCGTCCGCGCAGCCGCTCCGCTTCCTTTTCGGCGTCGCCGGCCAAGCCTTCCAGGTGCTCGACAATCCGCTGCAACTGACCGATGGCGGTGTCCTTGCCCATCATCTCGCGACCGATCAGCACCTCGCTGACCACGAACACGGTGATCAGGAAGATCAACACCATCACCAGTCCGCCCAGCGCATCGGTGAAGGCGGGCCAGATATTGATGTCGCCAAGTTCACGCCTGCGGCGCATGAGCGTTCCCATCCCGCTGAACGGCAGGCTCCGGCTGCTGCGCCAGCAGGCGGGCGATGGTGCGCAATTCGTGCCGCAGATCGGCGGTGCGGTCGTTTTCGATGTCCCGCAAGGTCGACTGTAAAGACTCGATCCGTTCGCCCAGGCTGGCGATTTGCTCCGCGACCCGGGTGATGCCCTCGCCGCGATTGGCCAGATATTCGGTGGTCGCCGCCACCCGCTCCAGCCGGTCGGTGGTCGCTTGCAGCAGGGCCGCCAGATGGCGCGGCGAAATGGTCTCGGTGCTGGCGGTAACCGTGACCACCGGCTGCCACAGCGGCACCAGATCACTGACCACCAGCGCCTCCATCTGGGCGTGGTGGTGGCTCTGGGCATGGAGCAGTTGCAATTCCAGAAAGCTCAGCGCCAGCGCCGCCAGCAAACCGAACATCGAAGACGAAAACGAGGTGCCCATGCCGCCCAGCGGTGCGGCCAGCCGATCCTTGAAACTGGCGATCAAGGTCATGGTGTCGGCCGCCTTATCGGTGGACAGACCGCCGATGACGTCACGCACCCCGGCGATGGTCAGCAGCAGGCCGTAGAAGGTGCCGATCAGGCCCAGCAGCACCAGCGCCCCGACCAGATAACGCACCAGCGCCCGCTGGTCGTCGCCCCGAGTGGCCAGCGAATCCAGCAAATAAGGCAAGGTCGCGGCGGCGTCGCCGTGGCTGACGACCCGGTGGATCTTGCGCAGAAAATCGCCCACCCCGCGCCCGATGCCCTCCAGCAGAGCCTGGTTGGCCTCGGTGTGGGACCATTCCCGGCGGCGGGCCTTCAAGGCCATCGCGGCGGCTCGTTCGGCGGCGCTGACTTCCAGCCGCGTGTCCGCCAGCGCCTTGAAGGTGTAGAACACCCCGAACAGAAAGACCGCTGCAACGGTGCCGTTCAAATAAGGATTGGTCATGAAGGCGGCAGCCAGCGGGCGCTGAAAAAACAGCCCCAGCGCCGCCAACACGATCAGAAACAGCACGGAACGAAGCAGATAACGGCTGGCGCCCCGGGCGGAGCGCCGATCGGACTGGGTCATGGGCATCGGCTATCCATCGTCTCCCGGACAAGGGAAACGTACTCTATACGAAATACGAATCGGACAAACGAAGGATACAACCACTGGACACGGCCACGGTTGCTATGCCTGGAAGCCATGGTCCCAACGACCGGCGAAGGCGATCCGGTCGAGTGGCTTGCGTGTTCTGGGCGCCAGTTCCCGTTCGCGCAGCGCGTCCGGCAGACCGTCGGCGGGCGCGGGATGGCCGACCGCGATCATCGCCATGCAGGCGTGATCGGCGGGAATGGCAAACGCCGCCCTGGCCTTGTCGGCGTCGAAACCACCCATCTGGTGCGCCACCAAACCCAGCGCCGTGGCTTGCAAGCAGAGATTCTCGCTGGCGGCACCGGTATCGTGCTGTGCCCAACGGTTCGGCGCGTCGTTGTGGCCGAACCTTGGCGTCGCCACCGACAACAGCAGCACCGGCGCGTTTTTGACCCAGCTTTGGTTGCCCTCGGCCAGGCATTCGAACGCGCTTTGCCAGCCGGCGGCATCGTGAAAGCGATCCCAGACCAGATAACGCCACGGTTCGTCGCCGAAACAGGACGGCGCCCAGCGTGCTGCTTCCAGCAACGCCAGCAGATGCTCGCGGCTGACGGGCTGGTCGGCGGCGATGGCGCGCGGACTCCAGCGGTGGGCGATGAGATCGGCAATGGGGTGCTGGGTGATGGCGGGTTTGTCAAACATGATGGAGAATCTCCCGGTTATTGAGTATCACGAAACTGTATAAGAGACCACGGCGATCCGAAAAAAGCGAAAATAGCGGTGTATTTTTCTTGCGAATCATTCATTCCATCCACCCACGGGGATCTGCCATGTCTTACCTGCAGGAAATCGACGACTATCTCAACCGTTATGTCCCGCTGTTTCAGGCCATGCAGGCGCGCTTGGAACGCTGTGACGAAACCGGGCTGGCGATCGCCGCGCCGCTGGCGCCGAACATCAACGACAAAGGGATTGCCTTTGGCGGTTCGATGGCGGCGCTCGCCGCGCTCACCGGCTGGGCGTTGACCCGCTCCACCCTGGACCAGCACGGCGAGAGCGCCGAGATCGTGATTACCGATAGCACCTTGAAATTCCTGAAACCGCTGCGGGAAGACATCCTGACGGAATGCGCCCGGCCGGACCTGGCCACCACCGAAAAATTCCTGCAAAGCCTCCGTCAGCGCGGCAAGGCCCGCTGGGCGGTCGAAGTAATCATCCGTTCCGGTGGCGAAGCGGTGATGACCTTCAGCGGACAATACGGCGTCTACCGACCCGAAAAAACGGCTTGAATCACCCTTGGCGGCGGGAACCGGCATGATCGGCGATGTCTTCATTCAGGACGGCTCGCGCGGGCTGCGGTTCGCCGCACCGGCGCATGTAGTGGTCGCCATGTGGCCGGATGAAGTCATCCCGGCGCTGCAAGCCCTCGAAACGGCCATCGACCAGCATGGCCTGACCGCCGCCGGTTTCATCGCCTACGAGGCTGCCGCCGCCTATGACTTGGCCGTCCACACCTCGCTGCCGGACCTGCCACTGCTTTGGTTTGGGCTGTATGAACGTGTGGACATCCTCGACGATTGGGCGGTGCCATTGACTGATCCACCGTCCTCCGCTGCCTACACGGTGGGTCCCTGGCAACCAGCCCTCGACCGCGCCGCCCATGCAACGGTCGTCCGCCGCATCAAGGATTATCTCGCCCACGGTCATAGCTATCAGGTCAACTATACCTTTCCGCTCCAGGCCACGTTCGCGGGCGACCCGTGGCCATTCTTCGTCGATCTGGCAACGGCGCAACAGGGAGAGCACGCCGCTTTTATCGATACTGGCCGGTTTGCAGTCTGCTCGGCCTCGCCTGAACTGTTCTTCCAACTGGATGGCGAGTGCTTGATCACACGACCGATGAAGGGCACGGCGGCGCGCGGGCGTACCTTGGCGGAAGACGAGGCGCGAATGGCCGATCTGCGGCAGTCCGTCAAAAACCGGGCCGAAAACCTGATGATCGTGGACATGCTGCGTAACGACCTGGGCCGGGTGGCCGAAACCGGCAGCGTGGCCGTTCCCCGCTTGTTCGCGGTCGAGCGCTACCCCACCCTGTTGCAAATGACCTCCACCGTCACCGCCCGCACCCGAGCCCCGGTGGTGGAGATTCTGGCCAGCCTGTTTCCCTGTGCCTCGATCACCGGCGCGCCCAAGGTGCGCACCATGCAAATCATTCGGGAACAGGAACCGCAACCGCGCGGCGTGTACACCGGCGCCATCGGCTGGATCGGCCCGCAGCGGCGGGCGCGCTTCAACGTGGCTATCCGCACGGTGCTGATCGACCGGGATCTAGGGCAGGCAAGTTACGGCGTGGGCGGCGGCGTGGTCTGGGATTCCGATGCCGGCGACGAGTACGCAGAGTGTTTGCTCAAGGCCCGCGTGCTGGCCGCACGGCAACCGCCATTTCAATTGCTGGAAGCGCTGCTATGGGAACCAGATAGCGGCTATTTCCTACTGGAAGCGCATCTGGCGCGGCTGGCGGACACTGCGCTTTACTTCAAGGTCCCGCTCGACCGGCCCGCCGTCGAGGCCCGGCTGAGCGAACTGGCGACGACTTTGAGCACGGCGAGCAAAATCCGGCTGCTGGTCAAGCGGAACGGCGCGTTCACACTGGAGGTGGTTTCGCTGACACAGGAGGCATCTCCACCACCGGTGCGCGTCGGTCTGGCCCAGAGGCCCGTCGATTCCAACGCGATCTGGCTGTACCACAAGACCACCCGGCGCGAGATATACGACGACGCTCGCGCGTCGCGGCCGGATTGCGACGAAGTGATTTTGTGGAACGAGCGAGGGGAACTGACCGAAGCCAGCACGGCGAATCTGGTGCTGGATCTGGACGGCGAACGGTTCACGCCGCCGGTGACGAGCGGTCTACTGGCCGGCACCTTGCGCGACTGGCTGCTGACCACCGGCCACCTTCGGGAACGCATCCTGACTCCCAGCGACCTGCGAACGGCCCGGCACGTCTACCTGATCAACTCGGTGCGTAAATGGCGGGCAGCCGCGTTCGTTTCCTGAATTCCGCTGATATCCGATTTGGACAAGGGCGTAATCCGCCGAGCGCGACGCAACGGAAGTTGGGCAGGGTAGTACATATCCCGACCTGTTCCACCGATCATTGAGCAGACGATGGTGGGTTTCTTCGATCACGCCGGCAGCAATGGAGTCGCCGGCAGCGAGGCATTGATCGTCATGAACCCGGTCACGATAGCGGTTAAAGTAGCTGCGGGCGTGCCGATACGTTCGACCCCTTGCCTTCAACCATCAACGCCTTCAACCATCAACGGCGACATCATCGCTGGGCTTCTTGGAACGACTTTCGCAATCCACATTCTACCTGCATCCGCTTCCAGCAGACCGGGGAATCCATCACCCCTGTGGCCACATCAACCCATCGCCGCCACTCCCGCGCCCGATTGGTTACACCCTGAGGCAATTAAGAGTCCTGGTTCACCCTGCCAGGAATGATATTTTTTCGACATATGAACTTTTGTTGTACATAAAAACCCGTATCAATCAAGACACTTGGAACCACCACCACCTCAGAGGCATCATAGGTATCGCCAGCACGGCCACACCCCAGGCGCTATTTCGAACAAACCATCGCCGACCGCCGCGCCGGTCAAGCTCTCGCCACTTTGCCCCGACAGGGAGAGAGAATGGTTGCATTGGAACTACTGGTCGCCTAACACAGCGAACTGACTGGAGTCCATATTGAGCCAAAAAAATATATTTAAAAAAAACGGGCCAAATAATGCCAAGTTGGAAATCAACGACCACCAACAAAACGTGAGTGGTGGATTTAATCTTTACCTCCTGTTTACGGTTAGCTGGTTTCTACACCTGCCAGCGCGTTATGAGATTCTTGGGGTCATACGGTTTGATTTTATACTCGTTCTGATCCTAATCGGCCTCGCCATATTCAGCAGGTCAGCAGCACATCAAGAAAAAAACCCTTCTGGAAAACTGCTAAATATCCTTATTATCTATATAGTCCTGACAATCCCTTTAGTCGAATGGCCGGGAAGTGTAATTAAAATAGGCATCCCCAATTTCACTAAAGCGGTAGTTTTTTACTATTTCACGGTTAGCTTTGTAAAGAGCGAAAAAAACCTTAGAACTTTCATCCTAGTATTTATCGCTTGCCAGTTATTTCGTATTATCGAACCTCTGTATCTTCATATCACTGAAGGCTATTGGGGATCAATTGCCTCAATGGCTGATTGGCAGTATCTTAACAGATTATCGGGGGCGCCAAACGATATTGTAAACCCGAATGGTTTGGCCTTTATCATTTGCACGGTATTGCCATTCCTCTATTTTCTAGCCCCTTTATCACGGATTTACCGGCTTGCATCGTTAGTATTGATCCCACTGGCAATCTATACACTCAGCCTGACAGGATCACGCTCAGGGATGGTAGGCATGGGTGCCACTATCATTGGGATTGTTCTAAAGTCCAAACGACGAATTACGCTATCTGTGGTGATCCTTATTGCGGGTATCGCGAGCTTTCCACTCATGAGCACCAACATGCAAGATCGCTACTTGTCGATCTTCGGTATGGGAGAGAAGAATGTGGGTACTGCCGACGATCGGATGGAGGGTATGATCAGTCAACTCCAAGTCGTTCTCCGCAGGCCGATTTTTGGGCATGGGCTTGGCACGTCGCCCGAGGCGAATTTCAATTTTGTAAGTTCGGGACCCTATGTTGGTAGTGTAATGCCTGCCCATAATCTGTATATCGAGATAGGGCAGGAGTTGGGTCTGATCGGCGTTGTGTTATTTCTGATATTCATGAAATCGATCTATTCGGGGTTCAGCGAGAGCAAGATATCTGTTGCCAAGCACGATCCTGGAGGTTTTCTTCAGCGACTGATCGACGCGCTTCAGGTATGGTTTCTGATGAACCTCATTTTTAGTTTTGCCAGTTATGGGCTTTCTGGGTATGAATGGTACCTTTTCGGTGGACTCTCCGCTGTCATTCAACGACTGGCACAAGAACAATCATCGGACTAGGCAGTGTTCCAGACTCGGATATTTACACACTAAGAAGCTGTGCAAATAACTTCTCAAAAACCCCTGGCAGCCTGACTACCCGGCCAAAGAGTTTGCGCGTTGGTGAATGAGTATAGGCAAAGGCGACATGACTCTATTCCCTTGCAATAGCCCAGACTGGCATACCCGGTTTTCTGCCGGAATGCCATCTTGAAGCGGGTCGCCAATTCCTTGATCTGGGTATCCGTCCAGATCAAGGCAGGATCAAGAAGTTGTAATCCCCTCTTTTCTCGTAGGAAAGAGGTTGAAGGCGAGAGGGCTTTCAGCACTTAGCCCAGCAATTGCTTCAGTCAAATTCACCGGCTTCGAGACCGACCAGCGGTAGCAGCCGGTCGAGACCGGCTTTTAGCGCGTCGGGTTGATCCGCCCGCAGGGTCAGATGCCCGACCTTGCGGCCCGGGATCGGCGCTTTGCCATAGGCGTGATAGTGCGCGCCGGGCACGGCCAGTACCGCCGCCCGCTCGGGCATCGCGCCGATGCAATTCAGCATGATGGAGTGGCCAACAGCAGCGGTCGAGCCCAACGGCAAACCGAGAATCGCCCGCAGATGGTTTTCGAACTGGCTGGTTGCCGCCCCCTCGATGGTCCAGTGCCCGGAATTGTGGACGCGCGGGGCCATTTCATTGGCGATTAGCCGGCCATCCTGAACGAAGAATTCGATCGCCAACAGCCCGACGTAATTCAACCGCTCCAGCAATCGGCGGGCGTGGCCCCACCCTTCACATTCCAGTTCCGGCGCAGCCAACGGCGCCCGCGACAATCGCAAGATACCGTCGCGATGGTGGTTCTCCACCAGCGGGTAGAACACGGTCGCGCCATCGCGCCCGCGCGCCGCCAGCACCGACACTTCCCGCTGAAAAGGCACAAAGCCCTCCAGCAGCAGCGGCACGTCGCCCAACGCCCGCCAGGCGGGTTCGATGTCTTCGGGTGCGCGCAGCACCCGTTGGCCCTTGCCGTCGTAACCCAGCCGACGGGTTTTCAGCACCGCCGGCAGATGGACCCGCACTGCGGCGGCGCGCAGTTCTTCCAGGCTATCGACCGTGGCGAAGGGTGGCGTCGGGATGTCCAGTTCCCAGAACAGGCCCTTCTCATACAGTCGGTCCTGCGCCGCCGCCAGCGCCCCGGCCGGCGGATGGAAACTCGCGGTTTGCCGTTCCAGCGCGCGGGCCGCCGCCGCCGGCACGTTCTCGAAGTCGAAGGTCACCACCTCGGCCCATTCAGCCAGTTGCCGGAGCCGGGCCTCGTTATCGTAATCGCCCTGGATCAGCGGCGCGATCTGTCCGGCACAGGCATCGGCGGCCGGATCGAGTACCTGGAACCGCAGACCCAGCGGATAGCCGGCCAGCGCCAGCATTCGTGCCAATTGGCCACCGCCGACGATGCCGACGTTCATGGTTGCGGATTCCGTGGATCGGGTTCGGCCAGTACGGCGGCGGTCTGCCGCGCGCGGAACGCGCGCGCGGCTTCGCGGATGGCGGGATATTTATTGCCGAGCAGAGCGGCGGCCAGCAAAGCAGCGTTGATTGCGCCGGCCTTGCCGATCGCCAGGGCGCCTACCGGAATGCCGCCCGGCATCTGCACGATCGACAGCAACGAATCCATGCCGTTGAGCGCCTGCGACTGCACCGGCACACCCAGCACCGGCAACACGGTTTTGGCGGCGACCATGCCCGGCAGATGGGCGGCGCCGCCGGCTCCGGCGATAATCACCTCCAAACCGCGCGCCTCGGCGCCGACGGCGTACTCGAACAGCAGATCGGGCGTGCGGTGGGCCGATACCACTCGCACCTCATGCGGTACGCCGAGCGCGTCCAGCGTGTTCGCCGCGTGTTCCAGGGTACTCCAGTCGGATTTGGAGCCCATGATCAAACCCACCAGTGGATTCATGCCGGTTGTGTCCTGCCAAGTTGACGGTTATCTGGCGAAAACATCCGCCGAAGCGAGCCGGAGGGCTGGATATCCCCAGAGCAAGCGCCCCGCTTCGGGTGGAAGAGGGTGGGGATTATACAGTCTGATGGTTAAATGCTTCTTAACCGTGTCCAAATGGGAAATAGAGCGCATTCCGGGACAGGCCGTCAAGTCTCAACCCGCAAACGCAACTCGCACGGACATCACCGGTCACAACGGACAGAATCCACCATGGGAGCGTCATGTCATGCTAATCAGGAAACCCGCCGATATCCGTCCGTCCGAGATCACCCCGCCCGAGTGGTACGCCCGCCGCCGCGAGTTTTTGAAAAACGCCGCCGTGCTAGGCGTCGCCGCGCTACTGCCGCCGGTGCTGCGCGGCGACCTCGCCCAAGCGGCGGACGACGATCTCACGCCGACGCCCTACGAGAAAGTGACCTCCTACAATAATTTTTACGAATTCGGGCCGAGTAAAACCGACCCGGCCGAGAACGCCGGCAGCCTGAAAACCAGCCCCTGGTCGGTGACGGTCGAGGGTCACTGCGAAAAGCCGGGCCAGTACGCGCTGGAGGATTTTCTGGCCCCGCACTCGCCCGAGGAACGCATCTATCGGCTGCGCTGCGTGGAAGCGTGGTCGATGGTGGTGCCGTGGCTGGGGGTTCCGCTCGGCCAGATCCTGCCGCGATTCCAGCCGACCGCCAGCGCGAAATATGTCGAACTCACTACCTTGCTCGATCCGGCGCAGATGCCGGGACAACGGACCCAGTTGCTGGATTGGCCCTATGTGGAGGGCTTGCGGATGGATGAGGCGATGCATCCGCTGACCTTGCTGGCGACCGGACTGTACGGCAAGGAACTGCCCAACCAGAACGGCGCGCCGCTGCGGCTGGTGACGCCGTGGAAGTACGGTTTCAAGAGCGTCAAGTCCATCGTCAAGATTCGCTTTACCGAGCAGCGACCGCGTACCACCTGGGCCAGCGAAGGTCCCAGCGAATACGGCTTTTACGCCAACGTCAATCCAGCGGTGGATCACCCGCGCTGGAGCCAGAAAAAAGAGCGGCGGGTCGGCGATTTCTTTCGCCGCGATACCCTGCCGTTCAACGGTTACGCCGAGCAGGTTGCCGGCTTGTATGCGGGAATGGATCTGCGCAAGGATTTCTGAGGCCGCGCGGCGCGGGGGCACTGGGCTCAAACCACTGTAAGCCGCCTCTCCGGATAAGGCGGGAAGGGAAAAGAGGGACTGACCTGCTGTCGCTTGGGCATCAAGCCGCCTTTGGCATCATCAGGATCTCTTCAAGGCGCAA
>JBATDL010000764.1:0-3564 GCA_049663445.1 Candidatus Competibacter sp. | reverse complement strand
CCCTATTGCTTTCCGCCGCAGTTGCCCGATTTCGATCTCTACCTGTTCGGCGAAGGCAAGCACTGGCATTCCTATCGCTTCCTGGGCGCGCACCGGCACGAGGCGGATGGGGTGGCCGGCGTGCTGTTCGCGGTGTGGGCGCCCAGCGCCGAACGGGTCAGCGTGGTCGGCAATTTCAACCGCTGGGACGGTCGAGTCCACCCCATGCGGGTGCGCGGCGGCAGCGGTGTATGGGAGCTGTTCATCCCCAACGTAAGCCCGGGTGATCTGTACAAGTTCGAGGTCCGCAACCGCAACAGCGGCGCGATCATGCTGAAATCCGATCCCTACGGCCAACAGTTCGAGCTGCGTCCCAGCACCGCCACCATCGTCACCAAGCCCGACTCCTATGCCTGGCGTGATGCCGACTGGCTGGAGCGACGCAAAAAATCCGACTGGCTGCATCAGCCGATGTCCGTCTACGAGGTCCATATCGGCTCGTGGCGGCGCGGGCCGGAAGGCGAGTTCCTGAACTATCGGGAACTGGCGCACCAGTTGGTGGAATACGTCAAGGAAACGGGTTTCAGCCACATCGAGCTGCTGCCGATCACCGAGCATCCTTACGATGCCTCCTGGGGTTATCAAACCACCGGTTACTACGCCCCAACCAGCCGCTTCGGCACCCCGGACGATTTCCGCTATTTCATGGATTACTGCCACCAAAATGATGTCGGCGTGATCCTCGATTGGGTGCCGGCCCACTTCCCCAAGGATGCTGCCGGCCTAGCCCGCTTCGATGGTGAGGCGCTGTACGAGCACACCGACCCCCGTAAGGGTGAGCATCTCGACTGGGGTACGCTGATCTTCAACTTCGGTCGCTACGAAGTGAAGAATTTCCTGCTGTCCAGCGCCCTATACTGGATCGAGGAGTTCCATCTCGACGGTCTGCGGGTGGATGCGGTCGCCTCAATGCTGTATCTCGATTATTCGCGCAAGGAAGGCGAGTGGATTCCCAACAAATACGGCGGGCGCGAGAATCTGGAAGCCATCGATTTCATGCGCGAGCTGAATACGGTGGTTCACAGCGAGCACCCCGGCGCGATGGTCATCGCCGAGGAATCCACCTCCTGGCCGCAGGTCACCCGACCAACCTACCTGGGCGGGCTGGGCTTCAGCATGAAATGGAACATGGGTTGGATGAACGATACCCTGCGCTACATGGCGCAGAATCCGATCCATCGCAAATATCACCACGACCTGCTGACCTTCAGCATGCTGTACTGCTTCACCGAGAACTTCATGCTGCCGTTCTCACACGACGAGGTGGTGCACGGCAAGGGATCGATGCCGAACAAGATGCCGGGCGACGAATGGCAGCGCTTCGCCAACCTGCGGCTGCTCTATCTCTACATGTTCACCCACCCCGGCAAAAAACTGCTGTTCATGGGGACTGAGTTCGGCCAAGGCAACGAGTGGAACAGCGCCAACTCCATCGATTGGTGGCTACTGCAGTACGATTTCCACCGGGGTTTAAAGCAGTTAGTCACCGACCTGAACCGGCTTTATCACAGCGATCCGGTGCTGCATCACTACGAGTTCGAATGGCAGGGTTTCGACTGGATCGACTGTCACGACGCCGAGCAATCCATCCTGAGCTATCTGCGCAAGAAGGACGACGACTTTTTGGTGGTCGTGGTCAATTTTACGCCGGTCCCGCGCGAAGATTACCGCATCGGCGTGCCGCGAGCGGGCCGTTATACGGAAGTGTTCAACTCCGACTCCCACTACTACGCCGGTAGCGGCGTCGGTAATGGTGGAATCGACATGATCGCCGAGGAACGGCCGTGGATGGAACACCCCTACTCGATCACCATTACCGTACCGCCATTGGGTGGCCTTGTGCTCCGTCCGGAACCGCTGCCGGAACCGGTGCTCACTACAACCGCCCTGGGCGAGCTGCTGGCTGATACGGCCATCGGGGAAGAACCGCTGGCGAAGCCAGCCGCCAAACGGCTGACATCCGCCGCCCCGGACTCAGTCGAGGAAGAGTTGGCACAACCTGAATAAATTGCTGTTGGGGCGCGGCGGCGAACGAACCGCGCCCCAGACTGCTTCAAACGTGGCTGCCGGTCATCCATTCCAAAACAATCGGCTTCTGAATCACCTTCTCTTTCTGGCCGACCGGTTGATCGAAGCCAACAGCGCTCTCGGTCACCAGCGCCAAACCCGCTCTGATCTCCTTATCCATCCCGCGATCCGCTTATCGCCTCATGCAATCCGCCAATTTTTGCCCGGCATGGTGGTTACCCGGCCCGCATGCTCAAACGCTGTGGCCGGTGCTGTGCCGACGCCGGCCCCGTTTGCCTCTACGGCGCGAACGCCTGGAATTGCCCGACGGCGATTTTCTGGATCTGGACTGGCTCCCCGGCGGACGGGGACCGATCGTGCTGATCCTGCACGGACTGGAAGGCTCCAGCGCTTCTCATTACGCGCTCGGCCTGCTGGCAGCCATCGCCCGGCGCGGCTGGCGAGCAGTGGTGATGCACTTTCGCGGCTGCGGCGGCCAGCCCAACCGGCTGGCGCGCAGCTACTGTGCCGCCGATACCGCCGACATCGGCCATGTGGCGAATCGGTTGCGCCAAAGGGAGCCGGACACGCCCCTAGCCGCCATCGGCTACTCGCTGGGCGGCAACGCCCTGCTCAAGTGGCTGGGGGAAACCGGGGCGGAGAACCCCTTGCACGCGGCGACGGCGGTATCGGTCCCGTTCGTGCTCGACACGACCGCACGACGGCTAAGCCAGGGGTTTTCGCGGCTTTACCAGGCATACCTGTTGCGCGCGCTGAAAAAAAGCTATCGCGACAAATTCCGGCATCGCCCGGATGCTCCTGTGCCATTGGGCGAACTGGCGGCACTGCGGGATTTCTACGCCTTTGACGACCGGATCACCGCACCCCTGCACGGTTATGCCGGGGTTCACGATTACTACGCCCAAGCCAGTTGCCGCCCTTACCTGCGACAGGTTCGCGTTCCAACCCTCATCCTGCACGCGTTAGACGACCCCTTCATGCGGCCGGAAGCGGTGCCGGGCGCCAGCGCGCTTTCACCCTGCGTGCGGCTGGAACTCAGCCCGCGCGGCGGCCATGTCGGCTTCGTCGCCGGGCGCTGGCCGTGGCGGGCAGTCTATTGGCTGGAACAAAGAATTCCCGATTTTCTAGCGGCACGGTGGAGCGGATCCGGCGTCTACCCGGCAGAAACGAGAACGCTCAACCCCCCGCCGTGAACTTGCCACAGACAAACTCATGGACCTTGCCCAAGGTTTCGAAGGTCTCGGCACTCATCTCGTCATCAGCAACCTCGATATCGAACTGCTGCTCCAAGGCATGAATCAAGGTCACCACCGCCATCGAGTCGAACTCCGGGATGCTCCCCAGCAGCGGCGTATCCGGGCCGAGCCGCAGGACCCGGTCTCCCAACTGCAATATCTCGCCGACCAACTGCCGCACGTCATCGAACTCGACCATCAAGACCGCCTCCTCGGGATGGGAAAAAGGGCGGCGCGCGGCAGCTGGCGGGTCACCGGCTGC
>JBATDL010000763.1:0-1727 GCA_049663445.1 Candidatus Competibacter sp. | reverse complement strand
GTCATGACCACCGGGCGCGCGGCCAGCATCTCGCGGTGGCCCGCCGCCAAACCCCGCTCCGCCATGTAGGCTAGCGCCTCAGCGTTAACCTCATACCGACGTTCGACCTGCAGCAGCTCCAAGAAATTGACGCGGCTTTTGGATTCGGTACTGGCAAACCAGGCAAACCACTCATTGCCGATGTAGGTGCAGTAGCCGTTGCGACCTCGATGACGGGCACCGGTATCATCGGCTTGGAAATCAGCCGACACCGCCAGCCCCGTCGCCTTGATCTCGGCTTTTTCCTGATGAAAGAGAGCGTGGTCTTCCGTCAGCAGGTGGTTGAGTTGCCCCGCCGACATCTCAATCCCCCAATCCTGCATCTGCGCCAGCAACAAGGGTTGCGTGACGTGCGCAGGATAGTGCTGGTGCAGAAGATAGCTCACCCACTGGGGGCCGTCATGGCCACCGTGAACTGCCAGTGGCACCGGGGCCGTCACACACTCACCCGTCGGGAACCGCCACTGCTCCAGCAGGTAACAGGTATGGTGGGTGCGGATCTCCACCTCCTGCACCACATACCGTCGATATCCCTTGAACCGCGACCCGTCCGGTACCCCGACCAACGGGACAGAGCAGGTTTCGTGAATGACCCGTTCCGCCGTCTTTGCCCGGCGCGGACCCCGACGACGAGGGCAGGCACCATCCAGCACGCCGGATCCCTCGGCGTTCGCAGCGCCGGCCGGTTCCAAGGTGTTCGGTTTCAACAGCGGACGCGGTGGACCACCCTTCAACCGTCGCACCTCATCCGCCAATCGCTGGATTTGCTCTTGCTGTTCGGCGATGAGTTGCAACAGACTCCGCACCAAGGGCGTCTGCTCGCTCTCGGCGATCTCCGGCAGTTTGGGTTTGAACCGGGGAATTATCATAGTCTCCAGTATAGCCAAGTCGATCACCACGGACCGCAGTTGCCCGCAGTTAATGAGAATTTACGTTTTTTCTACCGCCACATGCACCTGAACTCAATCCAGATGAACAAGTTTGGAATGAAGTTAAGCATCGTCAACTAGGGAAACAACCCATTAAAAATAAGCCTGATTTACATCAGCGGATTCACTCCGCGCTGGCATTATTGAAGCGACAAGCAGAGAAGATTCAATCGTATTTTCATCTTCCAGGTACTCGATATGCTGCTCTTCAAGCCTCTGCTTTGTAATGTATGTCCGGATATTGATTAGGAAGACTATACATCCGCCAGGAAACCACCCGGCTCTATGCCCATTACCCGGTCCAACCCCAATCTGCCCGGCTCCGCCTCGTGGCTTGACCCATGGGCGCGCTCGACTGGTTACGCCCAAGTGCAATCTATTGATTACTGTTTAATAGACGATACAAGAGTTGATCTTGTCCGAAATTGACGATCAGCGGGGTTTGTTCGAAGTGAATGGTTTTACCGATGATCTTTGTGTAATCCTTGGAGAAGGCACCGAGTTCCGCGATGCTGACAGCATGGTCTTTATTGCTATCGGCTGCGGGGTTGTTACGGAGCCCGGTGAGCAGGGTGTGGGTGAACAGGCCGTTGCCCTGGTAACCGTCGAGTGCATTTTGCAAGGAACTCGTCCCGGCGAACAGATGTAAACCCATTTTGTGCGCCAGCACCGAAATGCGCGCATCGTACAATCCGGATATGACATAGTCGAGCCCACCGGCATGGCAGGTATCGAGCACATAGAGTTGGCTCAACGCGC